>JAYTSH010000119.1:0-5868 GCA_043745755.1 Cellulomonas sp.
GTCGACATCTCCGGGCGCGAGCTGCGTGACCGCTACGACGCCGTCCTGCTCGCCGTCGGATCGACGACCGCGCGCGACCTCGTCGTGCCCGGCCGCGAGCTGGGCGGGATCCTGCAGGCGATGGCGTTCCTGCCGGCGGCGAACCGGGTCGCAGTGGGCGACGTCGTCGAGGGGCAGGTCACGGCGACAGACAAGGACGTCGTCATCATCGGTGGCGGCGACACCGGCGCGGACTGCCTGGGGACCTCCCTGCGGCAGGGCGCCAGGTCGGTCGTCCAGCTGGAGATCATGCCGCACCCGCCGATGGCCCGGCCGGACGCCCAGCCGTGGCCGACGTACCCGATGCTCTACCGCGTCGCGAGCGCCCACGAGGAGGGTGGTGAGCGGCTGTACGCGGTCAGCACCCAGGAGTTCCGTGGCGACGACGAGGGCAACGTCCGTGCGTTGCAGCTCGTCGAGGCGGCGATGGTCGACGGCCGGTTCGAGCCGGTCCCGGGGACAGAGCACGAGATCCCGGCCCAGCTGGTCCTGCTCGCCCTCGGATTCACTGGTCCTGAGCAGGGCCCGCTGCTCGACCAGCTCGAGGTCGAGCTCGGCCCGCGCGGTGCGGTCGCTCGGGCGGACGACTTCGCGACCTCTGTCCCCGGTGTCTTCGTCGCGGGTGACGCGGGTCGTGGTCAGTCGCTCGTCGTGTGGGCCATCGCTGAGGGCCGGGCAGCCGCCGCCGCAGTAGACACCTACCTGACGGGCGGCACCGAGCTGCCCGCTCCGGTCACCGCCACCACGATGTCGCTGCGCCCCTAGGCCGACCGCCCGACGACCGCCCGCCCGCAGACCACCCGCCCGAGCTCGATACCTGTTCCCAGACCCCCGGGCCGGGACGTTCGATCCAGGACCCGCCCACGATGAAAGGCCTAGGCTTCACCCATGCGCAGAGCAAAGATCGTATGCACCATCGGTCCCGCGACCGAGTCCATCGAGCAGATCCAGGCACTCGTGGACGCCGGGATGGACGTCGCCCGGCTGAACCGCAGCCACGGCGACACCGAGGTCCACCAGCGCGTCTACGACAACGTCCGCGCCGCGTCGCAGGCGTCAGGCCGCTCGGTCGCCGTCCTCGTCGACCTGCAGGGACCGAAGATCCGCCTCGGCCGGTTCGTCGAGGAGAAGCACGAGCTGGCGGTCGGCGACATCTTCACCATCACGACCGAGGACGTCCCCGGGACAAAGGAGCTCGTCTCCACGACCCACAAGGGCCTCCCGGGCGACGCCCGCGTCGGCGACCCGATCCTCATCGACGACGGCCGCATCCTCCTGCGGGTCACCGCGATCGACGGTCCCCGTGTCGTCACCCGCGTCGAGGTCGGCGGCCCGGTCTCGAACAACAAGGGTCTGAACCTGCCGGGCGTCGCCGTGTCGGTGCCCGCGATGAGCGACAAGGACGAGGCCGACCTGCGCTGGGCGGTCCGCGTCGGTGCCGACATCATCGCGCTGTCGTTCGTCCGCTCTGCGGCCGACTACGACGGCGTCCGCCGCATCATGGAGGAAGAGGGCCGGATCCTCCCGGTCATCGCCAAGATCGAGAAGCCGCAGGCTGTCGAGAACCTCGCCGAGATCGTCGCCGCGTTCGACGGCATCATGGTCGCGCGTGGCGACCTCGGAGTTGAGCTCCCGCTCGAGCAGGTCCCGGTCGTGCAGAAGCGCGCGGTCGAGATGGCTCGCCGCAACGCCAAGCCGGTCATCGTCGCGACGCAGGTGCTCGAGTCGATGATCACGAACCCGCGGCCGACGCGGGCCGAGACGTCGGACTGCGCAAACGCCGTCCTCGACGGCGCGGACGCGGTCATGCTCTCGGGCGAGACGAGCGTCGGCGACTACCCGATCGAGTGCGTCCGGACGATGGCGCGGATCATCGAGGTGACCGAGGAGCTCGGACGTGAGCGGATGGCGCCTCTCGGCTCGACTCCGCGCACGCGTGGCGGGGCGATCACTCGGGCTGCTGCCGAGATCGGCGAGACGCTCGGGGTGAAGTACCTCGTGACGTTCACGCAGTCCGGTGACTCGGCGCGGCGCATGTCGCGGCTGCGCTCGTCCATCCCGCTGCTGGCCTTCACGCCGCTGACCGCGGTGCGCAGCGTGCTGTCGCTCACCTGGGGCGTCCAGACGTACCAGACGCCCACGATCACCAGCACCGACGAGATGGTCGAGCAGGTTGACCAGACGCTGCGAGCGAACGGTCTGGCGGAGGTCGGCGACTACGTCGTCGTCGTTGCCGGTGCACCGGTCGGTGTCGTCGGGTCGACCAACTCGATCGTCGTGCACAAGATCGGCGGCGAGCAAGCCTCAACCGGTCGCGTCGACTGACACGTCCTGACCGACGGGCTCCGGGGATCTCCCGGGGCCCGTCGGCGTTGTCACGCGAGGGGGACCGCCCGACGCGCAGGCCCGTCGTACTGGCTCAGGGGCCGGATCAGAGCGTTCGCGGCGCGCTGCTCCATGACGTGAGCAGTCCAGCCCACGACCCGGCTGGCGGCGAACAGCGGTGTGAACGTCGGGGTGTCGAACCCCATGAGGTGGTACGCCGGGCCCGTGGGGTAGTCGAGGTTGGGTTCGATCCCGGTGTGTGCGCGCATCGCCGACTCGAGCGTGTCGGCCAGCTCGGCCAGGTCCTGCCGGCCGAAGTGCGCGACCAGACCGTCGAGCGCGGATTTCATCGTCGGCACCCGCGAGTCGCCGTGACGGTAGACGCGGTGACCGAACCCCATGACCTTGGCCTTGCGTGCCAGGGTGTCCGTGAGCCACTGCTCGACGCGGTCGGGCGTGCCGATCTCGAGGAGCGTGGCGAGCACGGCCTCGTTCGCCCCGCCGTGCAGCGGGCCCTTGAGCGCGCCGATCGCCCCCGTGACGGCGGAGTAGAGGTCCGAGAGGGTCGACGCGATGACCCGGGCCGTGAAGGTGGACGCGTTGAAGGAGTGCTCGGCGTACAGAACCATCGAGATCTCGAACGCTCGCACGACCTCGGCGTCGGGCACGGACCCGAAGGTCATGTTCAGGAAGTTGTCGGCATAGCCGAGGTCGTCGCGTGGCGCCACGAGCTCCTTGCCGTGCCGTCGGCGTTGGTCGAACGCGACCATCGCGGGCAGCTGGGCCAGCAGCCGGACCGACCGGGCCAGCTCGGCCTCGAGCGACAGGTCGTTCGATCCCGCGTCGAACGCTCCGGTCACGCTGACCGCGGTGCGCAGCACGTCCATCGGGTGGGTGGAGCGCGGCATGGCCGTGATCGCCGCGATCACAGGGTCGGGCAGTGCGCGCTGGGTCCGTTCCGTGTGCTCGAAGGCCTCGAGCTCGTCGTCGCTCGGCAGCTCACCGTGCCACAGGAGGTAGGCCACCTGCTCGAACCGGCACCGGGCCGCGAGGTCCGGCACGGGGTAGCCGCGGTACAGCAGGGTGCTCGTGACCTTGTCGATCGACGAGATGGTTGTCGTGTCGACGACGACCCCTGCGAGCCCCTTGTGGATCGCCGGCCGGCCGTCGGTCGTCGAGGTGTCGGCACTGTCGTCGGCACTGTCGTCGGTGGTCATCAGCAGGAAGCCTCCATCGTCGTTGACGGGTGCGGTGCGGCGGGCGTGCGTGGTGGTCGAGGTGCGGTGGTCCGCGCGGTGGACCGGGTCCTGCGGCTCAGAGCTCGAAGTCGAACACCCCGGCGTCGAACTGTCCATAGCCGGCGTAGTCGACGAGGTCGTACAGCGCGGACCTGTGCTGCATCTGGTCGAGCAACGACGCCTGGGTGCCCTCCGCCAGGATCGCGTCGAGACCCGTCTCGGCGGCACCCATCGCGAGCCGCAGGAGCGTGACGGGGTAGATGACGATGTTGTAGCCGAGCTCGGCGAGCCGCGTGGAGGTCAGCAGCTCGCCTTTGCCGAACTCGGTCATGTTCGCGAGCAGCGGGACGTCGATCGCCGCGCGGAAGGCCTCGAGCTCGGCCTGGTCGAGGAGCGCCTCGGGGAAGACCGCGTCGGCGCCCGCGTCGACGAGGGCCTTGGCGCGGTCGATCGCCGCGTCGAGCCCTCGGACGGCGCGGACGTCGGTGCGGGCCATGACGAGGAAGTCCGGGTCGCGTCGGCCCTCGACCGCCGCGCGGATCCGCTGGACCGCTGTCGACTTGTCGACGACCACCTTGCCGTCCAGGTGGCCGCAGCGCTTGGGGTTGACCTGGTCTTCGATGTGGCAGCCGGCCACACCGGCGTCCTCGAGCGCCTGGACGGTGCGCGCGACGTTCATGGGTTCGCCGAACCCGGTGTCGGCGTCGACGAGCGTCGGGAGGTCGGTCATGCGTGCGATCTGCCCGGCGCGCGCTGCGAGCTCCGTCGCGGTCGTCAGGCCGATGTCGGGCAGGCCCAGGTCGGCTGCGACGACCGCGCCCGAGACGTAGACGCCGTCGAACCCCTTGGCCTGGATCAGCCGGGCAGACAAAGGGTTGAACGCCCCAGGGAGGCGGAGCAGGTCGCTGCTCGCGAGGCGTGCGCGCAGGGCCTGGCGCTTGGCCGACGCAGTTGTTGTGGCGTAGAGCATCAGAACAGTCCTTCCGGTGCCGAGGCGTCCGCCAGGAGTCCGGGCCGGGCCGTCACTGTCACGTCGGGCAGGTCGCCGGCCCGGAGGTCTCCGAGGCGCTGGGCCACGTCGAGGAACCGGTCCACCTCGGCGTCGTCGAGCACGTCGGCCGCGAGGGTCCGGAGCTTGTGGATGTACTCCGGCCGGGCGAAGGGGCGCGCACCCAGCGGGTGTGCGTCGGCCACGGCGATCTCCCGGGTGACCACGCTCCCGTCGTCGAGCGTGATCTCGAGCCGACCGCCGAACGCTTTCTCGGTCGGGTCGTCGGCGTGGTAGCGCCGGGTCCACTCGGGGTCCTCGCGCGTCGTGATCTTGTGCCAGAGGGTCACCGTGTCGGGCCGGGCGGCGCGTGCGGGGGAGTAGGAGCGGGCGTGGTGCCAGGCGCCGTCCTGCAGCGCGACCGCAAGGATGTAGGGGATCGAGTGGTCGAGCGTCTCGCGGGATGCGGTGGGGTCGTACTTCTGCGGGTCGTAGGCGCCTGAGCCGATCACGACGTGCGTGTGCTGGGACGTGTGCAGGACGATCGAGCGCACCCTCGCCGGGTCGCCGGTCTCGGGTCGCTCCCGGTGCAGCCGGCGCGCCAGGTCGATGAGCGCCTGCGACTGGTACTCGGCGGAGTGCTCCTTGGTGTACGTCTCGAGGATCGCGCGCTTGGCCTCGCCGGGTCCCGGCAGCGTCACCTCGTACGCGGCGTCGGGCCCGTCGAGCAGCCATGCGATGACGCCGTCCTCGCCCTCGTAGATCGGGCTCGGCGACGTCTGGCCGCGCATCGCCCGGTCGACGGCCTCGATCGCGACCTTGCCGGCGAACGCGGGCGCGTAGGCCTTCCAGGTCGAGATCTCGCCCTTGCGGGACTGCCGGGTCGCTGTCGTGGTGTGCAGCGCCTGCCCGATGGCATGGAAGGTGATCGCGGGATCGAGGTGCAGGAGGGTGCCGAGGCCAGCGGCGACCGCCGGGCCGAGGTGGGCGACGTGGTCGATCTTGTGCTCGTGCAGGCTGATCGACCGCACGAGCGAGACCTGCACCTCGTACGCCGTCGCGATCGCGCGGACGACGTCGCGCCCGCTCGACCCCACGTGCTGCGCGACGGCGAGGATGGGCGGGATCGTGTCGCCCGGGTGCGAGTACTCCGCGGCGAGGAACGTGTCGTGGAAGTCGAGCTCGCGCACGGCCACGCCGTTGGCCCAGGCGGCCCATTCGGGGCTCGTCCGGGTGCTGCGCTCGAGACCGACCACCGTCGCGCCGACCCCACCCCGG
>JAYTSH010000120.1:0-16509 GCA_043745755.1 Cellulomonas sp.
GATCACCGCGTCGACCTGGCCGGTCTTGAGCGCCTGGATCTGCAGGCCCAGCTCCTCGAACGTCACGGCGTCGAGGCCGTTGTCCTTGGCCCAGGTCTCACCCGTGGTCGCCTGCTGCACGCCGATGCTCTTGCCCTTGAGCGAGGCGACGTCCTTGAGGTTGGAGCTCTCGGGGACGAGCAGGCCCTGATCGGCGTTGAAGTACGGGTCGGAGAAGTCGATCTTGGCCTTGCGAACGGGGGTGATCGTGATGCCCGACGCCACGACGTCGCACGTACCTGTGTCGAGGTTCGCGCCCGACTGGATGCCCTCGAACGGCGTCACCGTCGTCGCGACCGTGACGCCGAGGTCCTTGGCGACCTCACCCACGATGTCGATGTCGAGCCCGACGACCTTGCCCGACGCGTCGCTGGACTCGAACGGCTCGTAGGGCGGGTTGGTGCACACCGTGAGCTTGCCCGGGTCGACGAGCGTCACGTCGGCCGTCGCTGCGGTGCTCGCCGCCGAGCCGCCGCCCGTCGCCGCACTGCTGGCAGCGGGGCTGCTCGACGACGCGCAACCGGTCAGCGCGAGGGCGGCCGCGAGGCCGAGGGGGATCAGACGCAGGGCAGTCTTCATGACGGCAGTCCTCTCGAAGGTGGCTGCATGAGTATGCACTCGAGACACTAGATATGCAAGTCGACGGGCTTGGGCTCCGCGGGGATCAGCTCGGTGGCGCGAGCGACCACGGACTCGACCTCGGCGGTCTCGATCGTGAGCGGCCCGGTGACGCGGCCCGCCGCCCGCACGTCGTCGAGCGCGACCTCGACGCCGGTCCTGAGCGCCGCCGGGACGACAAGGGTGACGGCGGCGATCTCGGTCCGCATCGACACCTTGGCCTCGGACTTCACCTTGCGCAAGGCGGCAAGCGCGGAGCCGGCGGCCGTGACGACGGTCGGGTCGGCGTCACGCGCGGCGGCGCGCAATGGGTCCGACGCCGGCCACGGGGCGCGGTGCACCGAACCTTCGCGCCACCACGACCAGACCTCCTCGGTCGCGAACGGCAGGAACGGTGCGAACAGCCGCAGCAGCGTGTCGAGCGCGATGCCGAGCGCGGCGCGCGCGGACGCCGTCCCGGCGGAGACGTCGGACTCGACCGCGCCACCCGCGTACGCGCGGTCCTTGACCAGCTCGAGGTAGTCGTCGCAGAAGGCCCAGAAGAAGGTCACGGTCAGCTCGAGCGCCCGGGTGTGGTCGTACTGCTCGAGCGCGAGCGTCGCACGGTCCACGACGTCGGCGAGGCCGGCGAGCATCGCGCGGTCGAGCGGGACCGTCACGAGGTCGGCGTCGAGCAGTGCGGCACGCTCGTCCGGTGCTCCGAACGCGAGCACGAACTTGCTCGCGTTGAGCACCTTGATCGCGAGCCGCCGGCCGATCTTCATCTGGCCGATCTCGAACGCCGCATCCGTCCCGAGCCGGGCGGAGGCCGCCCAGTACCGCAACGCGTCGGAGCCGTGCTCCTCGAGCAGACCCATCGGCGTGACGACGTTGCCCTTCGACTTGCTCATCTTCTTGTGGTCCGGGTCGAGGATCCAGCCCGAGATCGCGGCGTCGGACCACGGCAGGCTGCCGTGCTCGAGGTGGGAGCGCGCGACCGTCGAGAACAGCCACGTGCGGATGATGTCCTGGCCCTGCGGGCGCAGGTTCATCGGGAAGACTCGAGCGAACAGGTCGGGGTCCGCGAGCCAGCCGCCGGCGATCTGCGGCGTCAGCGAGCTCGTCGCCCAGGTGTCCATGATGTCGGGGTCGCCCATGAACCCGCCGGGCACGCCGCGCTGGTCGGGCGTGTACCCGGCGGGGACGTCCGCCGACGGGTCGATCGGCAGGGCCGCCTCGGGTGGCGCGATCGGCGCGTCGTAGCGCGGCTCGCCGTCCGCGTCGAGGGGGTACCAGACCGGGATCGGCACACCGAAGAATCGCTGGCGCGAGACGAGCCAGTCACCGTTGAGTCCGCCGACCCAGTTCTGGTAGCGCACGGCCATGAAGTCAGGGTGGAACTTCAGCTCGTCACCGCGCGCGAGGAGAGTGTCGCGCAGCGCGGCGTCACGCCCACCGTTACGGATGTACCACTGGCGGCTCGTGACGATCTCGAGGGGCTTGTCGCCCCGCTCGTAGAAGTTGGCCTTCCGCTGCGTCGCCACCGGCTCGCCGTCCAGTTCGCCCGCCTCGCGCAGCGCGTCCACGACGATGGTCCGCGCGGAGAACGTCGTCTTGCCCGCGAGCTGGACGAACAGCGCCGTGCCGGCCGCCGACGTGATCCAGTCGGGGCTCTCCCGGGACAGGCGGCCGTCCCGGGTCAGCACCGAGCGGGTCGGCAGCTGCAGCTCGCGCCACCACTGGACGTCGGTGAGGTCGCCGAACGTGCAGCACATGGCGATGCCTGCGCCCTTCTCGGGCTCGGCCAGGGTGTGTGCGAGCACCGGGATCTCGACGCCGAACAGCGGCGACGTGACCGTGGTGCCGAACAGGTGCTGGTAGCGCTCGTCGTCGGGGTGCGCGATGAGCGCGACGACGGCCGGCAACAGCTCGGGCCGGGTCGTCTCGATGTAGACGGGGGAGCCGTCCGGGCGGTGGAACGCGACCTTGTGGAAGGCCCCGGGGTAGTCGCGGGCCTCGAGCTCGGCCTGCGCGACTGCCGTCTGGAACGTCACGTCCCACAGGCCTGGCGCCTCGGCCGTGTACGCCTCGTTCCGCGCCAAGTTGCGCACGAATGCGGTCTGGGCGACCGTCTGGGCGTCGCGGCCGATGGTCTGGTAGTGGTGCGACCAGTCGACGCTGAGACCGAGGTGGCGCCACAGCGCCTCGAACTGCTGCTCGTCCTGCGCTGAGAGCCGCACGCACAGCTCGACGAAGTTCCGGCGGCCGATCGGCTGCTGGTCGGCGGCGCGGACGCTCTTGCCGTCGGCACCCTCGAACGGCGGCGTGTACCCCTCGATGTACGGCAGTGACGGGTCGCAGCGCACGCCGAAGTAGTTCTGGACGCGGCGCTCGGTCGGCAGGCCGTTGTCGTCCCACCCCATCGGGTAGAAGACCTCGAGCCCGCGCATGCGCTGGAACCGGGCCACGACGTCGGTGTGCGTGTACGAGAACACGTGCCCGACGTGCAGCGAGCCCGAGACCGTCGGAGGCGGGGTGTCGATCGAGTACACCTGCTCGCGCGTGCGGGTCCGGTCGAACGCGTACGTGCCCTGTGCGGACCATGCGGCGTCCCAGCGCGTCTCGAGCCCGTCGAGCGAGACCTTGTCCGGTACCTGCGCCGCCGTCGTCCGCGAGATTGTCGGGCCGGTCGGGGGCTGCTCGGGGTTCAGGGCGCTCATGGTCAGTCATCTTCCCAGATGCCGGTGCGGCTCCGCGCAGGCATCCCGCGCAGGCATCCGATGCAGGGTCGGCGGGTACCGGGGAGAACGTGCAAGGAACGCAGACTGGCTACGCTCGTCGAGGCGGCTTCGCCCGAAAGACCTCGACGAGCGGGAGACGGTGACGGTGGCGGTGGGCCAGGAACGGGTTGCGGGGGGGCGAGGGCTGTCGATCGGGTACGCGGCGATGCTCGAGCAGTTCCACCCGACCGAGGCGATCGAGCTCGCGGTGCTTGCCGAGTCGCGCGGGTTCTCGGGCGTCATGGCTGCCGACCACTTCCAGCCGTGGGTCCCTGCGCAGGGCCAGTCGGCGTTCGTCTGGAATGTGCTCGCTGCCCTCGGGGAGCGCACGCGGGGCGACATCGGGCCTGGCGTGACCGCCCCGACGTTCCGCTGGCACCCGGCGATGGTCGCGCAGGCTTCAGCGACCCTCGCGGCCATGTACCCGGGGCGGCACTGGCTCGGGATCGGCTCGGGGGAGGCGCTCAACGAGCACGTCGTCGCGTCGTACTGGCCCGAGGCGCCCGAGCGCATCAACCGCATGTTCGAGGCGGTCGAGCTCATCAAGAAGCTCTTCAACGCCTCCGTCGCGGGCCGGGACGTCAAGCACGCCGGGACGTACTACAAGCTGGAGTCCACCCGGCTGTGGACCATGCCCGAGGTGGCGCCCGAGGTTCTGATCGCGACCGCCGGTCCCGTCACCGCCAAGCGCGCGGGGCGCGTCGCCGACGGGCTCATCACGGTCGGCGCGCCGCTCGAGAAGATCGCCGGGCTGTTCCAGCGGTTCGACGAGGGCGCCCGGGAGTCCGGTCGCGACCCCGGGACGCTGCCGAAGGTCCTCCAGCTGCACCTGTCGTGGGCGCAGACCGACGAGGAGGCGATGGCCAACGCCATGACCCAGTGGCCCAACGGAGGCATGCGCTTCCCCAAGGCGGACATACGGTCGCCGTTCGACTTCGAGCAGATGGCCCGGCTCGTGCGGCCGGAGGACTTCGCCGGAAGGCTCGTCGTCTCGGCCGATCCCGATGTGCACCGGGCCGAGATCCAGCGCTTCGCCGACCTGGGCTTCAACCGGATCTACCTGCACAACGTCGGTCGCAACCAGCGCGAGTGGATCGACGTGTTCGGCCGCGACGTCCTGCCTGGGCTGGTGCGGTGAGCGCGGCCGCTGGGTCCGGGGCGAGCGCCGAGATGCGCGCGTGGGCGCTCGACGGGCTCTCCGAGATCGGCCCCGGGGACGACCTCGTGACGCTCCTGGGGGCGCTCTTCGAGGCCGCCTCGCCCGGGCAGCGCCTGATGGACGGCGACATCGTGGCCGTCACCAGCAAGATCGTGTCCAAGGCCGAGGGGCGGATCCTCGCGGCGGCCGACCGGGAGCAGGCCATCACCGACGAGACCGTCCGGGTGGTCGCCACGCGGGTGCACGCGGGTGGCATCACCCGCATCGTCGAGAACAGACTCGGCCTCGTGATGGCCGCCGCCGGCGTGGACGCGAGCAACACCGCCGAGGGCACCGTGCTGCTGCTGCCGATCGACCCCGACGCGTCGGCCCGGGCGCTCCGGGATGGCCTGCAGGAGCGGCTCGGCGTACGGCTCGGGTTGGTCGTCACCGACACCGCCGGACGGCCGTGGCGGCTCGGGCAGACGGACATCACGATCGGAGCGGCGGGGCTTCGCATGATCGACGACCTGCGGGGGACGGTCGACACGTTCGGTCGCATGCTCCAGTCCAGCATGGCGGCCGTCGCCGACGAGGTCGCCGCTGCCGCCGAGCTCGTCAAGGGCAAGGCCACGGGACGGCCCGTCGCGGTCGTGCGTGGTCTGGCTCACCTCGTGACCGACGAGGACGGACCGGGTGCGCGTTCGCTCGTCCGGGTCGGTCCGGACGACATGTTTGCGTCCGGCAGCGCGGAGGCCTACGCACAGGGCTGGAAGGACGCGACCGAGGGCGCAGCCGACGTCGGCCCCTCGGCGCCGTGACGAGCCCCGCGGTGCGACCTGTGGTGGGACCTGTGGTGGGCCCGTGGTGACGGGTGGCGGTGCGTCGGGGGTGCGGTGGACGCTCGTCGTGCCGGTCAAGGATGCGCGCTTCGGCAAGACGCGCCTCGCCGAGCACCTCGACGACCCCGGCCGCATCGCGCTCGTGCGCGCCATGGCAGCAGACACCCTCGCCGCGGCAGGCGCGACGGCGCGGGTCGACCGGCTGGTCGTCGTCACAGGCGACCCGGAAGTGGCACGCCTGGCACCGGCGACCGTCGGCGCGGACGTCGACGTCGTTGCCGAGCCGCACCCGCGCGGGCTCCACGCCGCAGTGCGGGCAGGGCTCGCCCGCGCCCGGGCCCTGGACCCGGGAAACGGTGTCGGCGTCCTGCTCGGCGACCTCCCGGCCCTGCGTCCGGACGACCTTGCGACGGCGCTCGAGGCGGCGACCGCGCATGACCGCTCGTTCGTCGCGGACGCGGACGGCACCGGGACGACCCTGCTCCTGGCGCTGCCCGGGGCCCAGGTCGATCCGTGCTTCGGTCCGGGATCGGCGCGGGCGCACGCCGACCGGGGTCACGTGCGGCTCGACGTCCCGCGGGCGTCGACCGTTCGCCGCGACGTCGACGTGCGCGAGGACCTCCGGGCCGTGCGCCTGCTCGGACCTGGACCCCGCACGCGCGCGGTGCTGGACGAGCTGGGGCCGGCGGAACAGGCCGGGTAGCGCGGCTCAGAGCCCCACGAGCGCGAGGGCGTCGGCTGCGATGCGGGCCGTCGTCGGCACGTCCGTCATGAGGGTCGGTGCCGCACCGGCGCGGAAGCCGGCGGCGACGAGCCCGTCGACCGCGGACGCGTCCACGTCGTCGACGAGCCACGCGTCGAGCAGCCCGCCCGTCGACCGCGGGCCGTAGTGCCGAGCGACCGCGGCGGCGCTGGTCACGACCCCGATCGCGCGCAGGCACGCGTCGGCCATGCCGCGCACGGGAGCGCCGCCCACGATCGGGGACACTCCCACGACGGGGGCCGTCGTGGAGGCAACGGCGTCGCGGACGCCAGGGAGCGCGAGGATCGTCCCCACGGACACGACCGGGTTGGACGGCGGGAGCACCACGACGTCGGCCTGCGCGATCGCATCGAGCACGCCGGGCGCCGGCGCGGCACCGGCGAGACCGACCTGCTCGAACCGCAGGGCCGGCGGTCCGGCGCGGTGCCGGACCCACCACTCCTCGAAGTGCAGGAGGCGTTCTTCGCCGCCGTCCCCGGCGACCACGACGTGCGTCTCGACCTCCTGGTCGCTCATCGGCAGCAGGCGGGCGCCCGGTCGCCAGCGCTCGCACAGCCGCGCGGTGACCTGGGAGAGCGGGAGCCCGGCGCGCAAGAGCTGCGTGCGGGCGAGGTGGGTCGCGAGGTCGAGGTCGCCGAGGGTGAACCAGTCCCACCCGACGTCATAGGCGGCCAGGTCGTCGGACACGCGTCGGCTCTCGTCCCGGCGCCCCCAGCCCTGGTCCTCGTGCACGGCGCCGCCGAGGGTGTACATGACAGTGTCGAGGTCGGGGCACACCCGCACGCCGTGCAGCCACATGTCGTCGCCCGTGTTCACGACGACGGTGATCTCGGCAGTCGTACCGCCTGCGCCGTCGGGCAGCCGCTGGGCGAGCAGGTGACGCAGCCCGCGGGTGAAGCGCGCGCCCCCGACCCCGCCCGCGAGGACCGTGACCTTCATGTCGACCTCGTCCTGGGTGGGTGGCCACCTGGTTCGTCGTGCTCCTGGAAGGCGATGACCGGGCGACCCGTGCGCGGATGAACCAGCACGTCGGCGTCGACCCCGTAGACCTCGCGCAGGAGCCGGGCGGTCAGGACGTCGCGGGGGTGCCCGGCCGCGGCGAGCCGGCCGTCGGTCAGGACGAGCACGTGCTCGCAGAACGCTGCCGCGAGGTTCAGGTCGTGCAGGGCCGCGACGGTCGTGATCCCGAGGCCCCGGACGAACGTCAGGAGGTGCAGCTGAGCGCTGATGTCGAGGTGGTTGGTCGGTTCGTCGAGCAGCAGCAGCTCGGGCTCCTGCGCGAGTGCGCGGGCGATGAGCACGCGCTGCCGCTCGCCGCCCGAGAGGGTCGACCACGCGCGGTCGGCGAGGTGGGCGGCGCCCGCGCTCCGGAGCGAGCGCAGCACCGCTGCCGCGTGGTTGCCGTCGGGGTCGGTGCCCCACCGGGTCCGGTAGGGGATGCGGCCGAGCGCGACGACCTCGGACACGCTCAGGGGGGCTGAGCTCGACGACTCCTGCTCGAGCAGGGCGATCCGGCGGGCGCGCGCGGTGCGGGGAAGGCTGTGCACCGGGACGGTCGGCGCCAGGGCGTCCGGCCCCGCGCTCACAAGCACGGCGCCCTCCTCGGGGTCGAGCAGCCCGGCGACCAGCCGCAGCAGGGTCGTCTTGCCGGCGCCGTTCGGACCGAGGAGCCCGGTGAGGCGACCCGCCGGTGGGGTCGCGTCGATCCCGTCGACGACCCAGCGGCCACCGAGCCGTGTACGCAGCCCGCGGATCGTCAGCTCCACGCCGCACCTCGGCCCCGGCGCAGCAGGAACGCGAACACGGGGACGCCGATGAGCGCGGTGACGATCCCGACGGGCAGCTCGCGCGGGTCGAAGACCGTGCGTGCGGCGGTATCGGCCCACACGAGGAAGACGGCACCGACGAGCGCCACGACCGGCAGCAGTCGTCGGTGTGCCGGGCCGGTCACGACCGAGACGGCGTGCGGCAGGATCAGCCCGACGAACCCGATCGCGCCACTGACGGCCACGAGCGCGCCGGTGAGCAGGGCGACGAGGGTCATCAGGCCCCACCGGAGCCGCTCGACATCGATGCCGAGCGCGGCCGCCGCGGTGTCACCGAACGCGAATGCGTCCAGCTTGCCCCCCTGGGCGAGCAGCACCGCGCCGACGCCCGTCAGCGCTCCGCCCGCGATCGCCACGGACTGCCACGTCGTCCCCGCGAGCGAGCCCATGAGCCAGCTGAGGATCTCCCGGTAGGAGTCGCCGGTCGCGGTCCAGAAGATGACGAAAGAGGTCCCGGCCGCGCACAGCTGCGAGATCGCCAGCCCCGCGAGGACGGCGCGGCCGGGGCTCAGCACCCCGCCGGTCCGCGCGAGCGTCAGCGTCGCGCCGAGCGCCAGCAGCGCACCTGCGAACGCCGCGACCGGCAAGAGGAGGCCGATCCCGACGACGAGCACGGCGACCGCACCGAGCGACGCACCGGACGACAGGCCGAGCAGGTACGGGTCGGCGAGGGGGTTGCGCGTCAGGCTCTGCATGACGGCGCCCCCCAGAGCGAGTCCGGCCCCCACGGCCGCCGCGGTGAGCACGCGCGGCAGGCGCAGGTCCCAGACGATCGCGTCGGTCAGGCGCGGGACGCTGGCCGTCGACAATCCGAGGTGCCGACCGATCGCCCGGAGCACGTCGGCGGCGGCGATGTCCGCCGGCCCGATGGTCACGGCGACCACGACTGTGGCCACCAGGACGACGGCGAGCACCGGCAGGACGAGCTGCAGGGGCGGCCTGAAGCTCCGCCGTTCGATCGGGGTGGGCGGCACCTCAGCCTGCGTCGGCCAGTGCAGCCAGCTGCTCGCTGAGGCTGACGGCGGCATCGACGTTGCGGACCCCGGCCTCTGCCGACGCGAACGGCACGGTGAGGTAGCGGTGGTCGCGGACCGCCGTGAGCTGGCTCGTGGCGGGGTTCTGCTCGAGGAGGCCGATCTTCTTCGCGGCGGTGTTCCAGGTCGCGTCGACGAGCACGATGACGTCCGGGTCAGCGGCCACGACCTGCTCCCATCCCACGGACGTCCAGGTGTCGCGGACGCCCTCGAAGATGTTGGTGATCCCGACGGCATCCATGATCATCTGCGGTGCGCCGATCCCCGCACCGACGTAGGGCGTGTCCGAACCGGAGCTGTACCAGAGCGCAGTCGTCGCCTTGACGGGCTTCTCGATCGAGGCGAGCTGATCCTTCTGCGCGGACACGAGCGTGTCGGCGCGGTCCGGGACGCCGAAGATGCCGGCGACCTCACGGATCTCGCCGAACACGTCGTCGAACGTGAGTGGACTGGGCTGGTAGCCGGGCTCCTTGCACGCGGCGGGCGACACGTACGTCCCGATCCCGAGCGTCGCGAGGCTCGCGCGGTCGCCCGCACCGTCCGCCGAGAAGTTGGACTCCCAGCCGCCGTAGACGAAGTCCGGCGTCGAGGTCAGCAGGGCCTCTTGGCCGGGCACCTTGTCCGACAGCACGGGGACCGCGGCGGCCGCCTTCGCGTACTGCGTCGGGACGGGCCCGTCCGCGAAGGCGGTCCCGACGATCCGGTCCTGGAGGCCGAGCGCGAGCAGCATCTCGGTGGCCGTCGACTTGATGGTGACGACGCGCCGGGGCGGCGTCGTGACCGTCACCTTCGTGCCGCAGTTGTCGAGCGTCGCCCGGCTGAAGGTCGCAGTCGGCGACACCGCGGTGGCCGGGGTGCTGCCTGTCGTGGCCGGGGAGCCAGCGGCCGACCCCGAGGCGCAGCCGGCGAGGGCGATCAGGAGCAGGGCGGCGGACGCCGTCGTCGTGCGGCGACGTGCGGCGGGCAGAGTCGTCATAGGTGCGGGTGCTCCTGATGGACGTGACTGGCGGATGACCTCATGGCTGCACCGGCACGAGGGGAGTGAGAGTCGGGCGCACGTCGCGCACCATGGACCGGCCACCCAGGGCCGGGCGGCGACACCGGGTCAGAGCCGACCCGGTTCCAGGGACAGAGTAGGCCGGAAGCGCGCACGTCGTCGCCGCTGTGCGCGCGCCTGACACCTGCGCATAGGGTCGGGCCCATGAGCACATCAGCCAGCACATCCACCGACGCCGGCGGCCCTGGGGCGGGGCTGCGCGCCGTCGTCACCGGGGCGTCGTCGGGCATCGGCACGGCGACCGTGCGTCGCCTGCGCGCCGACGGCTGGGCGGTCGTCGCCGTGGCGCGGCGCGCGGACCGGCTCGCGGCGCTCGCGGCCGAGACGGGTGCGCAGGCAGTCGTCGCAGACCTCACCGTGGACGACGACGTCGCTCGCCTGGTGCGTGAGGTCACCGCCGGCGGACCGGTGCACGCGCTCGTGAACAACGCGGGCGGCGCCCTTGGCCAGGACCCCGTCGCGACCGGTTCGATCGACCAGTGGCGCCAGATGTACGAGATCAACGTGCTCGGCACCCTGCGGGTCACCCAGGCGCTGCTCCCGGCGCTGCGGGCGAGCGGTCGCGGTGACGTGCTGATGGTCAGCTCGACAGCGGCGCACGACACGTACCCGGGCGGTGGCGGCTACGTCGCGGCGAAGCATGCGGAGCGGCAGATCGCGACGACGCTCCGCCTCGAGCTGGTTGGCGAGCCGGTGCGCGTCCTCGAGATCGCGCCGGGCATGGTCCACACCGACGAGTTCAGTCTGACGAGGTTCGGCGGTGACCAGGCGCGCGCCGATGCCGTCTACGAGGGGGTCGTCGGCGGACCGCTGGTGGCCGAGGACGTCGCCGACGCGATCGCGTGGGTGCTGTCCCGGCCGCACCACGTCAACGTCGACCTGCTGGTGATCCGGCCGCGCGCCCAGGTGTCGAACACGATGGTCGCTCGCGCCTGACGAGCCGCCGGAGGCTGTGGACGGCAGGGTCGTCAGGCCTGCAGGATCGTCAGGACTGCAGGGTGCGGACCCAGCCTGCGTCGGCCGGCGCGAACCCCGCGTGCCCGAGGTAGGTGCGCACCGAGGCGAGCTCGGGGCCTGCGACGACCCGGCTGGCGCTGCGGGCGGCGAACGGTCCGGCGGGGGAGTAGATGAACGACCCGGCGGTGTAGTCGCGATACCCCGGGATCACGTAGTCGACGAGGAGCCGCCACCGGCCGCCCTGCGTGCTGTCGTCGGCGGTCGCGACGACGAGCCCGACCGTGACGTCACCGTGGAGCACGAGCGCGCACACCGTGTCGGGCGCGCTCACCGTCGCGAGCGCTGCGGGCAGGTCGCGCGCCACGGGGAAGAACTCCGCGACGTCCTCGCCGTGGTGCGCCAGGAAGCGGCCGACGAACGGGTCGTCGGGGGCGGCGCCGATCCACTCGAACGCGCTGCCGCGACGCCGCTGCCGGACGAGTGAGACGGCGAACCAGGTGTTGATCAGGCACAGCGCCGCGTTCATCGCAACCATGGGCCACACGCCGATGATCGCGTTGAATGCCACCAGTGCGAGGGATGCCGCGAGGTTGAGCACGCGGAGCCGCAGCATGCGCGACTGCAGCACCGAGTAGACGAGCAGGGCTGATCCGGCCCATCCGAGGGCGTCGACGAGACTCACGTCGCGAGCCTAGCGAGCCGTGAGCCGCGAGCCGTCAGGCGTCGACGCCGACCCGCCCGAGCACCTCGGCGACGAGCGCGTCGAGGTCGTCCACGAGCGCGACCGCGCCCGCCTGGTCGAGGAGACCCGTCATGTCTCACGCCAATGCCCCGTTGACCCCGGCCGGCAGGCTTCGTCTGGTGCTGCGGTGCGAGGACCGCCCGATCGCGCACGTCGCGGCTCAGGCCGGGATCTCCCGGCAATGCCTTTCGAAGTGGACTCCGGCTCCGCGCGCGATCGATGGCGGCGAGCTCAAGGCCGCTCGACCGCCGACAGGTCACACCGCACTCGGCGCAACCCGTGGATGACCACCAGCGCCCGCCAGCGCAGGCTCGAACGGATGGGGTCGCGCGGTCATGCGGACGGGCGAACTGAGGTCCCGCACTGTCTGGTGCGGGACCTCAGCTGTTGTTCAACGACGGACCGTCACGAACAGCCGGACCGTCGTCGTGTGCCGACGCGTCCACACGTCCTCGGTGGTTGCGCACATCCCAGACGGCCTTGGCGACAGCGAGGACAACGACTGCACCAAGGAAGTACCAGACGTAGTGCGGGAAGATCAACGTGAAGACGCCACTCACGACAACCATCAGCCCGTATTGCAGCCACCGCCAACGATCAGTCGGCTGACCGTGCTCGGTGTATCCTGGCTGGCTGATCGGTCGCATCGGTTCCATGTGAGTCATGTTGGTACTCATACTCACTGATTCTTGAAGCTGTCGGCGAGTGACACGCACTGGCTCGTACCGACGATCTTCCATGCGGGGCTCTGAGCCGGGATACGCGCCTGGTAGCACGTATGGGTGTAGTACGCAGTGGACTGCGACGGCATGGACATGAGGAGGACGACGAGCTGAACTCCGGTGAAGCTGCCGCAGATGTAGCCGATCGAGCCTGCCATGTTCGGGATGAGCGCGATGATCTTCGCGCCGTAGACCGTGCATGCGTAGCCCATACCCATCGTGGCGACGATTCCAGCAGCCGTCGCGAACGTTCGCACCTCGATCGTGTTCAGCGAGATGTACAACCCCACCCCGAGTGAGAACTTGGGGTCGGCCACGACCGGGTAGACCGTTGACGCGCTCACGTCCAGCACCTGAATAAGCGAATCGCCCTCAACGGTGTAGTGGGTGCCCACCGCCGCCCCGTTTGCATCAACCGCTCAGGGGGTCGCGATGCCACCAACGATCTTGTTGAACTGCGCCAGCCCCTGGGCCCTGGAGACGAGATCAACGCCGCCGTCGGCTCGCAGAATGGGTGTGGCACCACCAACGGCGTACTTGAACGAACTAGGGTCACCAGCGCCGTTGCTGATGGTCTGTACTCGGACACCATCGGCTTCGGCCTGGATCGCCGTGGTTACTCCCCCACTGCTGGCGGGGTAGACGACAGTGCCGTCTGCGGCAACCTGACCCGTCGCCGACGCCTTGCCGGGCAGCGTCAGCGTCCACGCGGTCTTCCTGATTCTCGCGACGATCTTCCCGTCGCCTGTCGATGGAAGGCTCACCTCGTGGCCGCTGAGGGAGGTGCCGAACGTCCGGTCCGCCTTTGCGGCGACTGGCGTGAGAGCACCCGTGGGAGCAGCCTTCGCGATGATCTCTGCGATCTGGTCCGCATGGCTTGGCGGGGCTGGAGGCGTGGCTCCTGCCTGTGTTGCCGCGACCATGGTGAGTGCAGCGAGCACTGCTGTGATGCTTGTAGCTCGGAGGGATGCCCGAGCGGGTACGGCTCGGCGTTTCATCGCAAATCTCCCCTGCTTCGGCACTGACGCAGCGACTGCGGCGCCTTTGCGAACATAGCCGACGACTCGGTCGGTCGCAGTGACTCTCGCAGACAAGTGTGCGTGACTTGCCTGTTCGGCCGGTTGAGAGTTGTGGGCAGCCCCCGCGCGCCCTGTGACTCAGGCATGCGATGGTCGGTTGTGCGGTCCCGGCTGACCGTTCATCGTGCAGGCTGCGGTGTCGGGTCCACCTTGCGCGACCGCGGCGCGCATTACTTCAAGGGGAAGGTTCCGATGCCGCGAGTCGCCTCCGCCGGCGACGTTACCAACCTGGACTCGGCCATCTCCGGCGGAGCGCCACTCGGCGCGCCAGGCACGACGCTGCGGTGGAGCGCCGACGCGGAGCTTGCGGCGCGCTTCCTCGGCGATGCGATGAGCATCACGTCCGACCCGCGCGAGGCCGACGTCGTCGTCGCGCCATCCCATCCGGGCAGCTACGTCGACTCCTGGATGGAAGAGCTGGTGCGCTATGTCGCACCGATCCAGATGCGTCCTGGACGCTTTCGGCCTGGAGGGGCGTTGGCCCAGGCGGCGATGGTCGAGGCGAGGAGCTGGTGAGCGATCGCCCCGTGATCAGCGCTGGGCCCCCGATGACCATCACGTCCCGGCCCACGGGTTGACGATCTGGCGGCGTGCACGGTGTTGGAGTCGCTGACCGACCACGTGTGGCGACGCACGACCGGTGGATCACCTTCCCGTGGTCGGCGCTGCCGGTCCTCGACCGGCCCGCGAGCGCAGCGGCTAGCATGAGCGGCACAGGCGTCGACCCGGCCATCACCGGCGAGCCTCCGGAAGAACAGCCCTCCGCAGGGGGAGCCCAGTAGAACCGGACGGGCAGGCCCGTCACAGCCCTCAAGGAGCGGTCGTGCGCGCGGTACCGGGTCACCGGGCCGGCGTCCGGCAAGCGGGGTGGTACCGCGGTGGCAGGCTGGCGTGAGCCGGGCGCCGTCGTCCTCGTGCAGGTGATGACGAGTGACCGACCGACCCCTGGAGCCCGAGCGATGGCCTATCCGCTGCACCGTGACAACGACGGTGTCCCCGCCAGCCCCGACCTGCCCGCCCTCGAGAACGAGGTGCTCGCGTACTGGGACACGGACCACACGTTCCAGGCGTCGATCGACCAGCGCCCAGCGGGCGATCAGGGTGCGAACGAGTTCGTCTTCTACGACGGCCCCCCGTTCGCCAACGGGCTCCCGCACTACGGTCACCTCCTCACGGGCTACGCGAAGGACCTCGTCGGGCGGTACCAGACGCAGCGCGGCCGCCGGGTCGAGCGGCGGTTCGGGTGGGACACTCACGGTCTGCCGGCCGAGCTCGAGGCCGAGCGGATCCTCGGCATCACCGACAAGTCGCAGATCGACGAGATGGGCATCGCGGAGTTCAACGACGCCTGCCGCACGTCGGTCCTGCGCTACACGAAGGAGTGGGAGGAGTACGTCACGCGCCAGGCGCGCTGGGTTGACTTCGACCACGACTACAAGACTCTCGACCTGACCTACATGGAGTCGGTCATCTGGGCGTTCAAGAAGCTCTACGACAAGGGCCTCGCCTACGAGGGCTACCGGGTGCTGCCGTACTGCTGGCGCGACGAGACGCCGTTGTCGAACCACGAGCTGCGCATGGACGACGACGTGTACCAGTCCCGGCAGGACCCAGCCCTCACGGTCGGCGTGCGCCTGGAGACCGGCGAGCTCGCGCTGCTGTGGACGACGACCCCCTGGACGCTCCCGAGCAACCTCGCGCTCGCGGTCGGCCCGGACATCGACTACGTCGTCGTCGTGCCCACCGAGGGTCTGCTTGCCGGGGAGCGCGTCGTGCTCGCGCAGTCACGGCTGGCTTCCTATGCCAAGGAGCTCGGCGATGACCCCGCCGTCGTCGATCGGCTCGTGGGGAGCGACCTGGCGGGGCGGTCGTACACGCCGCCGTTCGGGTACTTCGTCGGCCGGCTGAACGCGCACCAGGTGCTCGTCGCGGACTTCGTCACGACCGAGGACGGCACGGGCATCGTGCACCTCGCGCCCGCGTTCGGCGAGGACGACATGGTGGTGTGCGACGCCGCCGGCATCACCCCGGTCGTACCGATCAGCTCCAAGGGCCGGTTCACCAGCGAGGTCCCCGACTACGAGGCTCTGCTCGTCTTCGACGCCAATGCGCCGATCATCGCCGACCTCAAGGCCGGCACGGGCCCGCTCGCGGCCGTTGACGAGGCACACCGGGCCGTCGTGCTGCGCCACGAGACCTACCAGCACTCCTATCCGCACTGCTGGCGCTGCCGGAACCCCCTGATCTACAAGGCCGTGTCCAGCTGGTTCGTGCGCGTCACGCAGTTCCGGGATCGCATGGTCGAGCTCAACCAGGAGATCATCTGGGTGCCCGAGCACATCAAGGATGGGCAGTTCGGCAAGTGGCTCGCCGGGGCACGCGACTGGTCGATCTCGCGGAACCGCTACTGGGGCACGCCGATCCCGGTGTGGACGAGCGACGACCCGGCCTACCCGCGCACCGACGTGTACGGCTCGCTGGCCGAGCTCGAGGCCGACTTCGGGGTCACGGTCACCGACCTCCACCGACCGTTCATCGACGACCTGACGCGGCCGAACCCCGACGACCCGACGGGCCGTTCGACCATGCGCCGCATCCCCGACATCCTCGACGTGTGGTTCGACTCGGGCTCGATGCCGTATGCCCAGGTCCACTACCCGTTCGAGAACGTCGACTGGTTCACGAACCACTACCCGGGCGACTTCATCACCGAGTACATCGGCCAGACGCGCGGCTGGTTCTACCTGCTCCACGTGCTCGCCACCGCCCTGTTCGACCGTCCCGCGTTCCGGACCGCGGTGTCCCACGGCATCGTGCTCGGCTCGGACGGCCGCAAGATGAGCAAGTCCCTGCGCAACTACCCGGACGTGTACGAGGTCTTCGACCGCGACGGCTCGGACGCGATGCGCTGGTTCCTCATGGCGAGCCCGATC
>JAYTSH010000121.1:0-1833 GCA_043745755.1 Cellulomonas sp.
GAAGCCGACCTTGCGCATCATGCCGGCGATGAACGCCGACGCCTCGTCGAAGGGGATCCCGTACTCGGCCGCGATCACGCTGCGGACCGCGGGCGCGACAAACCCGACCACGACCTTCTTCGGGTCGTTGATCGCCGTGAACACGTCGCCGCGCTCACGCACGTAGTCGAGTGCGCCGCACGGGCACGCCCGCACGCACTGACCGCACGAGATGCAGTCAGTGAGCGAGAGCGGGAGGCCTGTGGTGGTGCCGACGGTCATCCGTCCGCCGCTGAACTGGAAGGCGAGGACGCCCGGGCCCTCGATCTCGGCGCAGGCCGCGATGCACCGGCCGCACGCGATGCACTTGTTGTTGTCGCGGAGGATGAATGGGTGGTCCGCCACGATCGGCGAGTACGGGCGGATGTGCAGGGGGGTCGTGAACACGACGCCGTGGTTGCTCGCCTCTTGGCGCAGGTCGCAGTGGTTCTGCTTGGCGCAGCCGCACTTGAGGCAACGGGCCGCCTCCGCACGGGCCTGCGCCTCGGTCAGCCCGGTCTCGACCTCGATGAAGCTGCCGGTGCGAGCCGTGGGCGCCAGACCCGGCATGCTCGCGCGCACCAGCCGGGGGATCTCCTCGAACTCGGCCCGCGGCAGGTCCTCGAGCGACCCGCGGCTGCACGTGTAGTCCTCCGTGCTCGGGCGTACGTAGCCGCGGGTGACGAACTCGTCGATCGCCATCGCGGCGCGCCGTCCGGCCGCGACGGCCTGGATGACGGTCGCTGGACCGGTCACGCAGTCGCCGCCCGCGAAGACGTTCGACTCCGACGACTGCATCGTGAAGCCGTCGACGTCGATGTCGCCCCACTTGTTGAGGCGCACCGGCAGGTCGTTGTAGAGGAAGCCGGTGTCGGTGCTCTGTCCGATGGCGCCGATGATGGTGTCGGCCTCGATGATGAAGTCGCTGCCCTCGATCATCACGGGCCGGCGGCGTCCGGACCGGTCCGGCTCGCCGAGCTCCATCCTCGTGCAGTGCAGCTGCTTGGTGCCGTCGCCGGCCTCGGTGATCTTGGTCGGTGCGGTGAGGAAGACCATCTCGATGCCCTCGTGCAGCGCCTCCTCGACCTCGAACGCCTCGGCGGGCATCTCGGCGCGGGTGCGCCGGTAGACGAGCTTGACGTTCTTGGCGCCCATGCGCAGAGCGGTCCGCACGCAGTCGATCGCGGTGTTGCCGCCGCCGATCACGACGACGTTGTCGCCGCGCGAGCGGGTCGAGCCCTTGGTGATGTGCCGCAGGTAGTCGATGCCGAGCTCGACGTTCCCGAGACGGTCCCCGTCGATGCCCAGCGGAGTCGCACGCCACGAGCCGATCGCCAGGTACACCGAGTCGAAGTCCCGCTTGAGGTCCTCGAGGTGCAGGTGCGTGCCGAGCGCCTTGCCGGTGACGATCTGGACGCCCAGAGCCTGGATGACGCCGATCTCCTGGTCCAGCGTCTTCTTCGGGAGCCGGTACTCCGGGATGCCGTAGCGCATCATCCCGCCAGCGTGGTCCTGCTTCTCGAACACGGTGACGGCGTGGCCGGCGATCGCGCTGTAGTACGCGGCGGAGAGGCCTGAAGGCCCGGCGCCGACGACGGCGATCCGCTTTCCGGTCGGCGCCTCGACCCGCGGGAGCCAGGGTGCGTCCTGGGCCATGTCCCAGTCGGCGGCGAACCGCTTGACGTAGTTGATCGCGACGGGCTCGTCGACGAGGCTGCGGCGACACTCGGACTCGCACGGGTGAGGGCACACGCGACCGCACACCGAGGGGAACGGGTTGCGGTCCTTGATGACGCGGACGGCGGCCTGGAAGTT
>JAYTSH010000122.1:0-2022 GCA_043745755.1 Cellulomonas sp.
GGTGAAGGGCGTGCGTGCTCGCGCCTCCAGCTGCTCAGGCGCCCAGCGCTGCGCACAGAGCGTCGAGGGCCGAGGAGTCACCGAGGAAGTAGTCGGTCAGGTCGTGGCGACCGGCTTCCTTCTCCAGGTCACCCTCCGGCCCCTGGATGACGCGTCCCTTTTCGACGAGGACGGCGCCCAGCCCGGAGATCGTGGCACGCAGCGACAGCGTCGAGTGCCTGGTGCCCGAGGCGAGGTCGCCCGGCACCGCGAAGACGTCGGTCTCGATGTCCCGCTGGGAGTACGGCACATACGCACCGCTCGGACTGCTGACGACTGCGTCGGCGAAGCTGTGGACGACCCGTCGCTTCACCAGGTTGCCGTCGCGGTCGTACCACCGTGGAGCCTGGTTGACCTTCACCGCCTGGTCGAGCACCTCGAACGACGTCGCCCCGGACCCGCAGACGATGCCGCTGGGGTCGGGTCCGTAGGCCTGGCGTCAACGGCTCCATCCCCCGCAAACGCAGTACGTACGATCCTCGAAAACCACGAGCGGCCCCCGAGTCGAAGACGTAGGGCACCACCGTGTTCATTGCAGCGTGCAGGTCCGCCACCTCGCGGGTCCAGCCCAGCCCAGAAGTCTCAGCGACCTGTCCACCATGGAGGTGGTGATCCAGCGCCAAGAGCGCGGTGAGCGCGCCCAGCGTGGCGCGCGGTGCCCTGAGGCGGTCCGCGGCCGTGAGCGCCGAGACGGTCCGCGTGAACGTCAGCGTCCGCTCGCGCAGATGCTGCCGATAGCACGGCGACGTCACGGTCGAGGACCGACGCGACCATCCGCTCGTCAAGCTCCGCAGAAGGCTCGGCGGCAAAGACCCCCGAGGAGACGGGCTTCGAGGTCGTCAGCGAAGGCCGCACCTGATCAGCAGGGGATTCTGGCCGGCACGGTCGAGCATGCCGGCCAATACCGCGGTCGATCCGGATGGTGGGACGCATGACGGCGCGGCCGGGGGCCCGAGCGCCCGGCCGCGCCGTCCCTCGTCAGGCCGAGACCGTATCGAGCACGACGGTCCGTCCGTTGATCTGACCCGTGACGCGCCACGTCGCGCTGCCCGGGCCCCCTAGCAGCACGCCACTCACGTGGACAGTGCCCGTAGCTGCGCCCGAGAGCTGCAGGTCTGCAGAGACGACGTCCGTCCACACGGCCGTACCCGACACGGCGAGGTCACGGGTGAATCGCGCACCGGCCAAGTCGATTCGGGTGTCACCCCCGGGTGTTGACCCGATGATGACGTTGCCTCCCCTCAGTCCGGGGATGGGTGCCGACCCGTCGGAGCGGAACAGCCGCTTGAAGGCGTCGACCACGGTCTGTGTCGCCACCGTGGCAGCTCGACGCTCGCGACCGCCCGAGCGGTCGGCGAGGTCGGCGGGGCGGGCAGCCAAGGCTTCGTCCATCGTGGCCGGAAACCTGCCCACGGCCCACCAGGCGGTGCTCGGGGCATCCGCGCACGAGGTGTCGCCCGCGTCGAGCGTCGCAAGGAACTGCCGGACCATGCCGAGCGTGCAGTCGCCCCAGAACAGAGTCGCGTGCCCGATGCCGTGCACGTTGACGAACGTGCTGTTGGGCCACCGGGGAGCCACCGTCCCTGTCGAGACCGGCGTGATGACGTCGAGGTCGCTGGTGAGTACCAGCGTCGGGACGTTCGGGTACGTCGCGTGCGGCGGGATCGGCAGGTTGGCGTGGGTGGTGGGCCATTCGATGCAGGTGTCTCCCGACGCGTACAGCTCGCGGGCACCCTCGAAGAACCCGGTCCGCGAGAACGGTGCGATCGCTGACTTCGGAGTCTGAGCGATGTACGCCGCGTACTGCTCTTTGCGGGACTCCACGGAGGCGTCGCGGTCCCACTGCCAGTCCTGCTCGGAGCACATGACGGCGAAGGCGTCTCCGACGGAGAACTCGCTGGCCGGTCCGGCGTCCGCGGGCCACCCGTAGTCCATCTCAGCTGCGATGCGCAGGAGCGGGGCCCGGTCGCCGGTCCGGAAGGC
>JAYTSH010000123.1:0-1805 GCA_043745755.1 Cellulomonas sp.
GATGAAGGAGAGGTTCGCGCCGAACGCGCTGCCGACCCCGAGGTCCCGCGCGTAGACCAGTCCGTGGTAGCTCGGGTCGGGCGTGTTGTAGTTCGGGAACCGCTCGGGGTACTGGGCGTAGTCGAACGTTCCGGCGTCGACGATGACGCCGCCGATCGCGGTCCCGTGGCCGCCGAGATACTTCGTCGCGGAGTGCACGACGACGTCGGCGCCGAACGTGATCGGGTTGAGCAGGTACGGCGTGGCGATCGTGTTGTCGACGACGAGCGGGACGCCGACCTCGTGCGCGATCGACGCGACCTCCTCGATGTCGAGGATGTCGGACCGCGGGTTCGGGATCGTCTCGGCGTAGAAGAGCTTGGTGTTCGGGCGGACCGCGTCACGCCACGCCTGCGCGTCGTGCGGGTCGGTGACGAACGTCGTCTCGATGCCGAGCTTGGGGAGCGTGTAGTGCAGCAGGTTGTAGGTGCCGCCGTACAAGCTCGGGCTCGCCACGATGTGGTCTCCCGCCTCGGCGATGTTGAGGATCGCGATCGTCTCCGCGGCCTGGCCGGACGAGACGAGCAGCGCGCCGACGCCGCCCTCGAGGGACGCGATGCGGTCCTCGACGACGGTCTGGGTGGGGTTGCCGATGCGCGTGTAGATCGGACCGAGGTCCTTCAGGGCAAACCTGTCGGCGGCGACGCCGGCGTCGGGGAACACGAAGGAGGTGGTCTGGTAGATCGGCAGCGCGCGCGCACCGGTCGTGGGGTCAGCCGTCTGGCCGGCGTGGATCTGGCGGGTCTCGAAGGACCAGTTGTTGCTCATGGGGACTCCTGGGGCTGCGCGGGAGCAGCGGCCGATGTGCCGGACCGCTCCCGCAAGGGATGGGGAGGTGGTCGCACGAACGGGAGGGCGCCAGAGTCAGCCGGGAGGTGTCCGAGGGGGCCGGAAGGGCCACCGGGGCCGGTGCATGGGCGCAGCCGAAGTGCGTCGGTCAGCGACACATTCGGCAGGTCATGGAGCGAGCGTAGGACGCAGATGTCCAGCATGGGAAACCCCGTCTCACGATGCGAGATGGATTCGTCTCCATGTGCCGTACTGGGTGTGCGATGTGCGCCGGGCACCACCGGCCCGGTCGGAACCTGACGGCGCGCCACAACCTCCCGCCAGCACGTGCGA
The DNA here is from genome assembly GCA_043745755.1 of Cellulomonas sp. Lineage (GTDB taxonomy): Bacteria > Actinomycetota > Actinomycetes > Actinomycetales > Cellulomonadaceae > Cellulomonas_A. The sequence continues at coordinate 1,162 of JAYTSH010000123.1, forward strand.
CCACGGACCGAGTAGGACCAAAGACACAGCGCCTCTGACGGGGACCGACTTAACCTGATGGCGTCCCAAGAGGACGTGAAGCCCGCGGTGTTCCAGCCTATAGACAGCCCCCGGACGCGACGACGTCGTCGTTGTTGCCGCCCCGTGGTGCAGCGACAGCCACCGGAAGCGAGTCTTCCACGCCCTTCCCCTCCTGCGGTCCGGACAGGCGTCATGACAACTCAGCTCCCCAAGTACCCCGGTCTCCCGAGAGTCATCAACGGGAACGGCGCCGTCGCTCACGTCATGACGCAGGTCTGTGGCGGCGTGATTGGCTACCCCATCACGCCGTCGACCGAGATCGCGGAGCTGTTCGAGGCGGCACGCGCCAGCGGTTGCCTCAACGTGTGGGGCCAGCACCCGTACTTCTTCGAGACCGAGGGTGAGCACTCGGCGCAGAGCGGCGCGATGGGCGCAGCCCTGACCGGTGGGCAGTTCATCTCCAACGCGTCCTCCAGCCAGGGGATCCTCTACGCGCTCGAGTCGCACTACGTCACCGTCGGCAAGAAGATCGGCGGCTTCGTGCTGCAGGTCGCGGCGCGCGTGGTCTCCAAGCAGTCTCTGAACGTCATGGCCGGCCACGACGACGTGTATGCCCTGCTGTC
>JAYTSH010000124.1:0-4121 GCA_043745755.1 Cellulomonas sp.
CGTGACGTTCTCGATGCGCGTCGTCGCCCGGGTACGGAACGCACCACGTCCCGTGCGGTACGCGTCGCGGACGCCGTCAAGGCCGACGATCTTGCCTCCCGTCGGAAGGTCCGGGCCGGGGATGAAACGCATGAGGTCGTCGAGGCCGGCATCGGGGTGCGCGACGAGGTGCCGTGCGGCCGCGATGACCTCGACGAGGTTGTGCGGCGCCATGTTGGTCGCCATGCCGACAGCGATGCCGGTGGTGCCGTTGACGAGCAGGTTCGGGATCGCGGCAGGCAGGACCTCGGGCTGTTGGAGCTTGTTGTCGTAGTTCGGGACGAAGTTGACGACGTCCTCGTCGAGACCGGCGGTCATCGCCAGGGCCGCGGGCGACTGCCGTGCCTCGGTGTACCGCGGCGCGGCCGGTCCGTCGTCGAGCGAGCCGAAGTTCCCGTGCCCGTCGACGAGCGGCAGGCGCTGCGTGAACGGCTGCGCGAGACGCACCATCGCGTCATAGATCGCCGTGTCGCCATGCGGGTGCAGCTTGCCCATGACGTCCCCGACCACGCGCGCCGACTTCACGTACGGGCGGTCCGGGCGCAGGCCCATCTCGGACATCTGGAACAGGATCCGGCGGTGGACGGGCTTCATGCCGTCCCTGGCGTCGGGCAGGGCGCGGGAGTAGATGACCGAGTAGGCGTACTCGAGGAACGAGCCCTGCATCTCCGCACCGACGTCGATGTCGATGATGTGCTCGGTGAAGTCCTGGGGCGGGACGTCGGTCCTCACGGTACGGCGCGCCATGGCGGATGCGGCTCCTCAGGTCGTGCGGGGTGGTCCTGTGTGCGCGGACATTGTCGCGCGAGTCCGCCGCGCCGCGGTTCACGGCACGCTGGTGCGGATCGGCTCGCCGCGTGACGACGAGCACTGTCACCTGGCGCCGACCGCACTAGCCTGACAGGTATGGACGACGTCACCGGTGACCCGCGCGAGACGAGCGAGGCGAGCCGCGTCTACCCGGCCGGGTGGGAAGCCGACGTCGTCCTCCGTGACGGCACGACCACCCACATCCGTCCCATCATGCCAACCGATGCGCCCGCCCTCCAGGCGTTCCACGTCGCGCAGTCAGACCGTTCGACCTACCTGCGGTTCTTCGCGTCGCTCGCGCGGCTGTCAGACCGTGACCTCGAGCGCTTCACGAACGTCGACCACGACAACCGGGTCGCGCTCATCGCGGTCACCGCCGACGACGAGATCATCGGTGTCGCCCGCTACGACCGCATCGGCGCGGACGAGGCCGAGGTGGCATTCAACATCGCCGACGCGCACCACGGCCGAGGGCTCGGGTCGGTCCTTCTCGAGCACCTCGCGGCCGCTGCGCGCGAACGGGGGGTGCGCCGGTTCATGGCCGACGTCCTGCCGCAGAACGGTCGGATGATCGCGGTGTTCCGGGAGGCGGGGTACGCCGTCCGGCAGTCCATCGACGACGGGATCGTCTCGGTGGACTTCGACCTCGACCCCACGGACCGCTCGCTCGCGGTGATGGCCGATCGCGAGCACCGGGCTGAGGCGCGCAGCGTCCAGGGGCTCCTGACCGCCCGCTCGGTCGTCGTCGTGGCCTCGACCGCATCGCCGCGGGGCTCGATGGAGGACCTCTTGGCCCGGCGTGTGCTCGCGAACCTCCTCGCGGGCTCTGATGACCTGGAGCTGCATGTCGTCGGTCTCGACCTGGCAGGGGGCGACAGCCCCACGGGGTCCGGCTCCCCGCAGCGGTGGCGATCGATCGCGGACATCCCCGGCCCTGTCGACCTCGCGGTCCTCGCAGTTCCGGCGGCCGAGTCGGTCGACGCGGTCCACGCGCTGGCACGGCTGGGTGTGCGCGGCGTCGTCGTCCTGTCGGCGGGGTTCGCCGAGACGGGTCCGGACGGGCTCGCTCTGCAGCGCGCCCTCCTGCGGACAGCCCACTCCGCCGGCATGCGGGTCGTCGGACCCGGCTCCTACGGTCTGCTCGCCACCGTCGACGGTCGGACCCTCAACGCGTCCCTCGCGGTCAACCCCCCACCCCCCGGCACGCTCGGGCTGTTCTGCCAGTCCGCGCCGATGGCGGTGTCGATGCTCGCCTCGGTCCGTCGTCGGCACCTCGGGCTCGCCCAGTTCGTGTCTGCGGGCAACCGCGCCGATGTGTCGGGCAACGACCTCATGCAGTTCTGGCGTGACGACGACGCCACGCGGGTCGTCGGGCTGTACCTCGAGTCGATCGGCAACCCCCGCAAGTTCTCGCGCGTCGCGCGTCGGCTCGCGAGCGTCAAGCCTGTCGTCGTCGTCACGGCCGGCCGGTCCGGTCACGTCGTCCCGCCAGGGCACGCCGTACGCGTCACGTACGCGCCTCGCCGGACCCTCGAGGAGGTCATGCGCCAGTCAGGCGTCATCCGGGTCGAGAACACCCACCAGATGCTCGAGGTCGCCCAGCTGCTCATGCACCAGCCGCTCCCACGTGGTCGGCGCGCCGCGGTCCTCGCGAGCTCGGCGTCGATGGCCTCGCTCGTCTCCGAGGCGGCCGTGGCGGCGGGGCTCGTCGTCGGGACACCGGCGGCCATCCTCACCGAGGACGCGAGCGACGAGGTGATCGACTCGACCGTCGCCCGCGTGTACGCGGACGACGCCGTCGACGTCGTCGTCGCGGTGCACATGCCGATCGTCGGACAGGCGGACGACCGGGTCGGGCGGGCGCTGGCGCGCGAGGCCGCCGGCTCGGATCGAGCAACCGTCGCCTGCTTGCTTGGCCTGCACGGCGCAACGCCCGAGCTCACCGCCGCCGACGCGACCGGTCGCAGCTGGACGATCCCCGCCTACACCACGCCCGAGGACGCGGTCCTCGCGCTGGGGCAGGCCGCGAGGTACGCCGCGTGGCGGAACGCGGACCAGGGCGAGCGCGTGCACCCGGTGGGCGTCGACACGCGCGCCGCGCGCCGGGCTGTCGCCGGATGGCTCGAGGGGGCCCGGCCGGGTGTGACCGTGGACCTCGACCCCGCGCAGACGGCCCAGCTCCTGGGGTTCGTCGGAGTCGAGGTGCTCGAGGCCGTTCCCGTCTGGTCCGCGGACGAGGCGGTCGCTGCGGCCCGCCGCATCGGCTGGCCCGTCGCGCTCAAGACGACCGTGCCGGCGCTACGGCACCGGGCCGACCTGGGTGGTGTCCGGCTCGACGTGCACGACGAGGCTGAGATGCGCGCCGACGTCGTCCAGGTGCTGGCCCTCGCGGCATCCCACGTCCCGGCGCCGGGCCGCGCACCTCTCGAGGTGCAGTCGATGGCCCCGCACGGCGCAGCCTGTGTCGTGCGGACCGCGGAGGACCCGCTCATCGGCCCCGTGCTGAGCTTCGGTCTCGCGGGAGACGCGTCCGACCTCCTGGGCGACATCAGCTACGCGGTGCCGCCTCTCACCGACGTCGACGTCGCGGAGCTTGTCAGGACGGCCCGCGCCGCGCCGAGGCTGTTCGGCTACCGGGGCCTGCCGCCGCTCGACGTCGCGGCGCTCGAGGACGTCATTGCTCGCGTGTCGGTGCTCGCCGACGACCTGCCCGAGCTCCGCAGCCTTGAGATCAACCCCGTGGTCGTCGCCGAGCGGGGTGCGGTGCTGCTCGGCGCGCACGCACGACTTGCCCAGGCCGACCGCGCCGACGGGTCGCGGCGGGCCCTGCCGTCGTGAGGCTGATCGGCCGCGGCAAGGACCCGGACCGCCCCGACCTGCCGGCGGGGGCCTTGGGCCGTCGCCGAGGTGGAAGGATGGACGCCGTGCCAGCAGCGTTCACTGATCTCCGCCATGACCTCCACCGAGCGGGCTACTACCCCGAGCTGGTCGCAGACGTTCTTGACGTCGCCCTCGCGGACGAGGAGCTCGTCGCGTACCTCGTGCTCCCCGAGACGACGTTCGACGAGGCCGAGGTGCGTCGCCACGTCACCGTTCTCGTCCTGACTGCGACGCGGCTTGTCGTCACCCACGTCGACGACCACCCGGCCGACAGCGACAATCCGTCAGCGAGCGCCTCGGCCACGACGGAGTCCGTCCCGATCGCCGAGCTGCGGTCGGTCGCGCTCACGCACGTCATCGACTCGCCTGAGAAGCACCGAGCCGGTGACGCC
>JAYTSH010000125.1:0-2191 GCA_043745755.1 Cellulomonas sp.
TTCGTGCAGTCGCACGTCGCCGAGCACGCCCAGCTCGCGTGGGTCCTGTCGTGCCACACGGGCTTCGGCGAGGCCAGCCGGATGACGCAGTTCAAGGACAAGTCCGGCAAGCAGGGCCCGGAGGGCACGACGGTCGGCCTCTTCACCTACCCGGTCCTCATGGCCGCGGACATCCTGCTCTACGACACCGCCCTCGTCCCGGTCGGTGAGGACCAACGCCAGCACCTCGAGCTCGCCCGCGACCTCGCGCAGCGGCTGAACTCGCGGTTCGGCCCGGGAACCGTCGTGGTCCCCGACGCCTACATCGTCACGGCGACCGCGAAGATCTACGACCTGCAGGACCCGACCGCCAAGATGAGCAAGTCCTCCACGAGCCCCAACGGCATCATCGAGCTGCTCGACGACCCCACGGTGATCGCCAAGCGGATCCGGTCGGCCGTGACGGACGCCGAGCGCGAGATCCGGTTCGATGCCGAGGCCAAGCCCGGCATCGCGAACCTGCTGACGATCTTCTCGGCGCTGGCCGGGCGCGACATCCGCTCGCTCGAGGCGGACTACGAGGGCAAAGGCTACGGCGACCTCAAGAAGGACCTCGCCGACCTGGTCGTCGACGCGCTCACGCCGTTCCAGGAGCGTGCGCACGCCTACCTCGCCGACCCTGCCGCTCTCGACGCCGTGCTGGCAGACGGTGCCGAGCGTGCCCGGGAGATCGCCCGCGAGACGTTGGCCCGGGTCTACGACCGCAGCGGGCTCCTGCCCGGCCGCATGCACGTCCGGGGGGTGGTGTGAACCTTCCGGAGATATCGGGGGAGCAGCTGCGGATAGGCGTCGCCGTCACGGTGCCCCAGCCGTTCTCCGCCACGCTTCAGGCCGCGCGCGGCCGGGTCGGTGACCCGGCTGCGCCGTCAGTCCCCCCGCACATCACGCTCCTCGGGCCGACCGCTGTCGAGCCGGGCGACCTCGCCGCCGTCGAGCGGCACCTCCAGGAGGTCGCGTCCCACTACCGCCCGTTCGTCCTTCGCCTGCGCGGCACGGGGACGTTTCGTCCCGTGTCGCCGGTCGTGTTCGTCCAGGTCGTGGAAGGCATCGCGGGCTGCGAGGCGCTCGAGTGCCACATCCGGACCGGTCCGCTCGAGCAGGGCCTGCGTTTCAACTACCACCCGCACGTCACCGTGGCGCACGAGGTGGCGGAGGCGGCTCTCGACCGCGCGTTCGTCGAGCTGAGCCGGTTCGACGCGACGTTCGTCGTCCACGCATTCCACAGCTACGAGTGCGGCGACGACGAGGTCTGGCGCCCTGTCCGCGACTTCCCGCTGACCGGGGGATCCGACCTGGCCGCGGCTCGTCTCCCGGGGATGCGCGTCGTACCGAGTGCCGGGGTGCCGCGCTCCTCGTAGGGTCGGGGCATGGGGACGCCACGAGCTGACGCAAGAGCAGGTGCTCCGCCCGGGGCGAAGCGCAGCCCGGTGGCACGTACCCGGGCCGTGCTCGCGTCGTGGCAACAGACCCGAGCGGCTCGGGCCAATGCACGCTTCGGAGCCGCCGCCGGTGGCGTGCTCACCGGCGGCATCGCCTATGCGGCGCTGTTCTCGGTGTTCGCCGCCCTGACGATCGCGTACACGGTCTTCGTGGCAGTGCTCGGTCACGACGCCGCGCTCCGCGCGGACGTCCTGCGGTCGGTCTCGGCCTCGCTCCCGGGACTCGTCGACGCCGGGTCGGGCGACGGCCTCGTCAAGCCCGGCGACCTCGTCCTCGGGGCGGGGCTCAATGTCGCGGGCGTCGTCGCGGTGGTCGTGCTGGTGCTCAGTGCGACCTCTGCCCTGGCTGCGCTGCGCACGGCGGTGCGCGCGATGTTCGACGAGCGCGGACCGGGCGGCAACGCGGTGACCGGCAAGCTGCGCGAGGTCGCCGGCCTTGTCGGCATGGCGCTGGCCTTTCTCGTGTCCGCGGTCCTCGGTCTCGCGGTCACCGCCGCCGCCGGATGGCTGCTGCGACTCGTCGGGCTTGGCGCCGGGGTGGGCGTCGTGACGACCGTCCTCGGCCTCCTGGTCGCGCTCGTGGTCGACGCGGCGACGTTCGTGCTGGTCGTGCGCGTGCTCGCCGGCATCCACCCGCCATGGCGTGACCTGCGGCAGGGCGCGCTGATCTGTGCTGTCGGCGTCGGGGTGGTGCGACTGCTCGGCGCGTCGAT
>JAYTSH010000126.1:0-7103 GCA_043745755.1 Cellulomonas sp.
GACCGAGTCGCCGAGCGCGTGGGACATCGCGATGCGGCCCTGCATCGCAGCGACCGACGCCAGCGGAAGCACGCCGGTGCAGTCCCCCGCCGCGTACACGCCGCGCACCGACGTCCGGGAGACCTTGTCGACCTCGATGTGGCCCGACGGGCGCAGCCGCACGCCGGCCTCGACCAGGCCGATGCCCGACGTGCTGGGCACCGAGCCGATCGCCATCAGGACATGGGAACCCTCGACGGTGCGCCCGTCGGTCAGCGTCACGACCACGCCGTCGGCCGTGCGCGTCGCGGACTGCGCACGCGAGCGCGCCATGAGCGTCATGCCCTGGCCGCGGAACACCTCTTCGATGACGTCGGCGGCGTCGGCGTCCTCACCCGGCAGGACGCGGTCGCGGCTCGAGACGAGCACGACCTCGGAACCGAGAGCGAGGTACGCCCCCGCGAACTCGGCACCGGTGACGCCTGACCCGACGACGATGATCCGCTCGGGCAGGCTCGTCAGCTCGTACAGCTGGGTCCACGTGAGGATCCGCTCGCCGTCAGGCTCGCCGCCCGGCAGCTTGCGCGGGACGGCGCCGGTCGCCACGAGGACGACGTCGGCGTCGAACGCGTGCTCGCGACCGTCCGCCTCCCTCGCCACGACACGGCGCGGACCGTCGAGGCGGCCCGAGCCGATCACGATCCGGACGCCCTCACGCTCGAGCCGTGCGTGCACGTCCGCCGACTGCGCGGCCGCGAGCGCCTTGACGCGCACGTTGACCTCGCCGAGGTCGACGCGGTGCTGCTCCGACTCCCTGATCGCGCGGGTCCGGTCGAGGCGCGCACGCGTAGAGACGGGCGAGTCGAGGTGGATGCCCAGGTCGGGGGCCCGGTCGGCGATCATCATCCACTCGGCCGTCGCGATGAGCGTCTTCGAGGGCACCACGTCCGTCAGGACGGCCGCCCCGCCCAGACCGAGCCGTTCGACCACGGTGACGTCCGCGCCGAGCCGACGTGCGACGAGCGCCGACTCGTACCCGCCGGGCCCGCCCCCCAGGATCACGACGCGGCTCGACTGGAGGTCCTGATCGGGTGTGCCCACGTCGCCATTCTGCCCGGCGCGGGCCGACCTGGCCGTGCAGGGGGCGCACGCAGGACCATTCGGGGCCGCTAACCTGACCGCCATGGCTGATCTCGACGACCCGATGACCGATCCCTTCGACGTGGCGCGGCTCGCCGCGCAGTACCTCGCGGAGGTGACGGGCGTTGCGCAGCACGACGTCGCGCTCGTGCTCGGCTCGGGCTGGGGCGGGGCTGCGGACCTGCTGGGCGAGACCGTCGCTGAGGTCCCGAGCCACGACGTGCCGGGGTTCGTGGCCCCAGCCGTCGTCGGGCACGTCGGGACGATCCGCTCGATCCGCATCGCGGCCCCCGACGCGTCGCCGGACGCGCCCGCGCGCCACGCGCTGGTCCTGGGATCGCGGACCCACCTGTACGAGGGCAAGGGCGTACGGCTGGTCGTGCACGGCGTCCGCACGGCGGCCGCCGCGGGAGCCCGCACGGTTGTCCTGACGAACGGCTGTGGCGGCCTGAACGCCGCCTGGAGCCCGGGGACGCCGGTGCTCATCCGCGACCACATCAACCTCACGGCAATCTCCCCGCTCGAGGGTGCGACGTTCGTGGACCTGACCGACCTCTACTCCACGCGCCTGCGCGACCTGGCGCGCACGGTCGACCCGAGCCTCGACGAGGGCGTGTACGTGCAGTTCCGCGGGCCGCACTACGAGACCCCGGCCGAGGTCCGGATGGTCGGCCGCCTGGGCGGCGACCTCGTCGGCATGTCGACGACTCTCGAGGCGATCGCCGCCCGGCACGCGGGGCTCGAGGTGCTGGGGCTGTCCCTCGTCACCAACCTGGCGGCCGGCATCACCGGTGAGCCGCTCTCCCACGGTGAGGTCATCGAAGCAGGACGAGCAGCCGGCCCGCGGATCAGCGCCCTGCTCGCCAGGATCGTCCAGGCGCTCTGACGCGACGGCGGCACCGCGGCCGGAGCGGCCGGATCGGCCCGTGCAGCCGGTGCGCCCGGTGCGACCCGGTGCTGCCCGGTGCTGCCCGGACGGGCCGGGGTCGGTAGGTTGAGCGGCATGTCGATCGTGCAACCAGAACCGTGGGCACAGCTCGCCCAGCGCGTCGCCGCGTGGATCGAGGACGACCCGGACGCCCAGACCAGCGCCCAGCTGAGCGCGCTGCTGGCGACCGCCGACCAGCCGCTCACGGACGTCGGCGCGCACCGCGACGGCTCGGCGCGCACCCCGCGGGAGGAGTCGCTGGTCCGGGAGGTCACCGCCGCCCGCGCCGACCTCGCCGACCGGTTCTCGGGCCTCCTCCAGTTCGGCACCGCAGGGCTGCGTGGCGAGCTCGGCGGCGGACCGCACCGCATGAACCGGGCAGTGGTCATCCGCACCGCGTCGGGGCTCGCGGACTACCTGCTCGGTGAGCTCGACGGGATCACGCCCGCTCCGCGCGTCGTCGTCGGCTACGACGCGCGGCACCGCTCGGCCGACTTCGCCCTCGACACCGCGGCGGTGCTCACAGCCGTCGGGCTCGAGGTGCTCGTCCTGCCCTCGGCGCTGCCCACGCCGGTCCTCGCCTTCGCCGTCCGCAACCTCGACGCCGATGCGGGCGTCATGGTCACCGCGAGTCACAACCCGCCGCAGGACAACGGCTACAAGGTGTACCTCGGCGGCCGCGTCGTGACGGGTTCCGGTCAGGGCTCGCAGATCGTCCCGCCCGCCGACGCCGCGATCGCCGCGGAGATCGCCCGGGTCCCGTCCGTGGCCGCGGTACCCCGCGCCGAGTCCGGCTGGACCGTGCTCGGTCCCGAGGTGCTCGACTCCTACGTCGCCTCCGTCACGGCCCTCGCCGACCCCACGGACGAGGCGCGGACCCGCGCGGGACGCGTCCGCATCGTGCTCACCCCCATGCACGGGGTGGGCGGCGTGGTCGCCCAGCGCGTCCTGGCGACAGCCGGGTTCACCGACGTGCACATCGTCCCGGAGCAGGCCGAGCCCGACGGCGACTTCCCGTCGATCCCGTTCCCGAACCCCGAGGAGGCGGGCGCGATCGACCTCGCGACCGCGCTCGCGGGTGATCTGGGCGCCGACGTCGCGATCGCGCTCGACCCCGACGCCGACCGCTGCGGTGTCGCGGTCCGCGATCCCCGTGCGCGCTCGTACCGCGGTCCCGACACGGCTGCCGCCGACGGCTGGCGCATGCTGCACGGCGACGAGGTCGGCGCTCTGCTCGGCCGGCTCGTTGCGGACCGGGCGCTGCGCTCACCCGACGGCACCGACGGGATGGCGCTGGCGAGCTCGATCGTCTCCTCGCGCCAGCTCGCGCAGATCGCCGTGTCAGCGGGCCTGCGCCACATCCAGACCCTCACGGGGTTCAAGTGGATCTCCCGCGTCGAGGGGCTCGTGTACGGCTACGAGGAGGCCATCGGCTACTGCGTCGACCCCGCGCACGTGCGCGACAAGGACGGCATCTCCGCGGCGCTGCTCGTCGCGGGCCTCGCAGCCGAGCTCAAGGCCGCGGGCTGCACGCTCCTCGACGCGCTCGACGACCTCGCACGGGCGCACGGCCTGTACCTGAGCTCGCAGCTCGCCGGCCGCTTCGAGGACCCCGCCAGCATCGTCGCGGCGATGGACCGGCTGCGGGCGGCGCACCCCACGAGCCTCGGCGGGTCGCGCGTGGTGGAGGTCGTCGACCTCGCGTCCGGCACCGACGCGGAGCGGGACGGGCTGCCGCCGACCGAGGGCGTCCGGCTGCTCGCTGCGGACGGCACCCGCGTGATCGTGCGCCCGAGCGGCACGGAGCCGAAGGTCAAGAGCTACCTCGAGGTCATCGTGCCGGTGACGGCCACTGCGACCGACGCCGAGATCAGCGCAGCCCGCACAACGGCACACGCGCGCCTGGAGACAGTCCGCGCCGACATGGTGAGCGCGCTGGGCCTCTGACGGCTGGGCTGCTGGCTCGGGTCAGCTGCTCCGCCCGCACGACGCGGTGAGTGCCGTCGGGTCGGCCGTCGTCGACCCAGTGACGCCGAACGTCCTGGACGCACCCGGTGCCAGCTGGGCGTTCCACGACAGGCTCGCCGCGGTCACTGAGCGGCCGTCCGTCGTCGGGGTCGCGCTCCACATGCTCCCGATCGTCTGACCGTCCGCCATGGTCCAGGAGACCTTCCACCCATCGATCGCCAGGGCTCCCGCAGTCACGGTGATCGCGGCCTGGTAACCACCCGGCCAGGAGTTGGCCACCGTGTACACAGCGGTGCACGCGGGCGATGCCGCGACCGGTGCGGGAAGCGCGACGTCGCTCGGCGTCGGGGCGGGGGCCACGCGAGGCGGGACCGTCGTCCAGGCTGGTCGCGGCGCGGCGGCCGGCGAGCTGGCGACCGTCGGTTCCGGAACGACCGGCACCGCGTCGGGCGTCGCGGTCGGCGCGGGCGTGGTGCTCGCACCCGCCACGACCATGGTCGCGCTGTCGAAGGGCGCCGGGTCCGCGGTGGCGTCGGCGTCGGGGCTCAGGCCGTCGCACGCGCGGCCCGGAGCGAAGCGCAGGTAGGTCCCGCTCGCGCAGACGAGGTCGACGACGGCGTCTCCACCGACGACGACGTCGCCGCTGAGCACGGCCGTGGCGCGCACGACCGCCATGTCCCGCACGACCACCTTCCCGCTCAGCAGCGCGCCGCCCTCGACGGCAGCGCGACCCTCGACCCGCACGTCACCCGAGAGCCGCGCCGCAGCGTTCACGACGGCGTGCTCGGCCACGTACACGCTCGCCGCCACGTCGGCCTGGTCGCTGACCCAGCCGCCTCCGAAGGCGTGCCAGTGGCCGCCGTCGGCCGGCGCGGGCCGAACCCACCCGGGTGCGGAACCGGCGGGCGCTGCCCCGGCGATGCCCAGCTCGTACGGGTACCGCGTGGCCTGCGGGTACCCGTCCGCCGGGTCGAACCCGGGGAGCACGCTCGGCGTCGCCGCGACCACGAGGAACACGTCCTCCCCGGGTCGCACCGCAAGCTCGATCTCCTCGTCGGCGCCCTGAGCGAGTGCGCCGTAGCGCGCGACCCCGTCCAGCACGGCGACGAGCCCGGAGGTCCACGCCGCCGTGGGATCTCCGTCCGCGTGACCGCGCACCCGGACCCGGACGGTCGTGCCGGGCTCGTCGGGGATCAGTCGGACGACGCTGAAGCCGCCCACGGCAGGTGCGAGAGCCGGCGGCACACGGAAGTGACCCGCGGCCGCGTCCACGGCCTCGACCGGTGTCGTGGGATCGACCGGGCCCACGGGGTCGAGCTTCGCGAGGTAGTGCTCGAGGCTCGACCGGTTCGAGTAGTCCCCCGTGATGCTGCGTGCCGCGAACTCACCGATCCGGCGGCCGAGCTCCTGCACCGAGATCCCGGTGACCCGTCGGTACGTCTCGAGCGGGTCCTCACCGGCGCGCGACTCGCGCCACAGTCGTCCGAGCACCGCGACCCCGTCCCGGTCGACGATGTACTGCAACAACGGCCAGCCACCCGCGCGATGGCTCGCGCTCGCCCAGCGCAGGTTTGCTGCGCGCAGGAACGGTGCGAGGTCGGCTGCCTCGGACGGCTCGGCGAGGGTCGCAAGGAAGGATGCCGTCGTGGACCCGAGAGGTGTGGACGCCTGGGCTGCCGAGCTGCCGAGCTCGAGCAACGTGGTCGCGAGCGCACGCGAAACGTCCCAGGACGCCGACCGTGCGGCCTGAGGAGCGATCTGGAGGACCCCGAGACCGTCCGACGCCGACCCGTCCGCCCAGGCGTCGAGCGCCGGGTCGGGAAAGGTCCGGGTGAGGACGACCAGGATCTTGTGCTGCACGATGTCGCTCTGCTCCCCGACGACTCCCGCGGTCTCGACGTCGAGCGCGAAGTACCGTTCCAGCCGGTCGAGGAGCGGACGCGCGCCGTCGTCGCTCACGGTCGACAGGTCGACCCCGTCCCTCGCACCCCTGACGAGCACGAAGTGCTCGCTCTCGTCGGTGCTCCGCGGAGAACCGACGACCTTGTCCGCCCACGCCGTCGCAGCGCGTGCGGACCACGGCGAGCTGGTGGTGCGCACGACGGCGCTCGCCAGCACGGCACCGAGCACGAAGGGGACCAGGAGAAATGCGGCGAGCCTGACGCGGCGGGTCCGGCCCATGACCTCGCTGCCTCCTGCTCGTCCGGGCGACCCGATCATCGTCCTGAGTCGACGGACGTCCGTGCGAGGAGCCCGAACGGCTCAGCTCAACTCAGCTCCGGCGCACCGTCCAGTCGGCCCGCGCTGGCCTACACAGTGGCGGACACCCCGTGGGCCGTCAACGTCCGCCCCTCGGAAACCTCACATTTCGCCCACAGACGCTCTGTCTATCCCGGGGCGGGTGCCCGCCGCGAACCCATCCAGGATGGCCGCCGTTCCGGACAGACCCAACCGGGTCGCGCCGGCCTGGACCATCGTGAGTGCGTCCGCAGTCGTGCGGATGCCACCCGACGCCTTGATCCCCAGCCGGCCGCCGACCGTCGCGGAGATGATCTCGACGGCGCGCACCGTCGCACCGCCCGCCGGGTGGAAGCCCGTCGACGTCTTGACGAAGTCCGCGCCCGCAGCCTCGGCCGCGCGGCTGGTCTCGACGATCTCGTGGTCGCTCAGCGCCGCCGACTCGATGATGACCTTGAGGATCGTGGGCGCGGGCGCGGCGGCGCGGACCATGGCGATGTCCGCGCGGATCGACTCGAAGTCCCGTGCCTTGGCGGCTCCGATGTCGATGACCATGTCGACCTCGTCGGCTCCGTCCGCAACGGCGCGGGCGGCCTCTGCAGCCTTGATGGTGCTGCGGTGCTTGCCGGACGGGAACCCGACGACGGTCGCGACCTTGAGACCTTGGGCGTCGATCGGCAGGAAGGAAGGCGAGACGCAGACCGCGTACACGCCGAGGCGGACGCCCTCCGCGACGAGGGCTCGGACGTCAGCCTCGGTGGCCTCGGGCTTGAGGAGGGTGTGGTCGACGAACTGGGCGAGTGCGGGCGAGTCGAGCGGGCTGCTCATGCGCGGTGCCTTCCGGTGGTGT
>JAYTSH010000127.1:0-1985 GCA_043745755.1 Cellulomonas sp.
GAACCCGCCAACCTCACGCTGGTCGACCCCGCGGCGCGCTGGGTCGTCGTCCCGCACGAGCAGGCCACGGCGAGCGACAACTCACCCTTCGGCGGTCGCGAGATGCACGGACGGGTCGTCGCAACCTTCCTGCGGGGACGGGCGACGGTGCTCGACGGCCTCGCGCAGGACGACGCGGACGGGTCGCACCGGGCCGCCGGCCGGACGGAGACCCACTGATGCGCACACCGATCTCGATCGGGATCGTCCTCGGGCTCGGGCTGCTCGCGCTCTGGGGCATGCGGAGTGGGTGGCTTCGCCGCGGGGAGACCAGCGTCGCCTGGGTTCCGGAGCTGCCCGCGGTGCCCGCCGACGGGAGCCTCGGGGCAGCGCGTTGCGAGCCTCTGACGGCGACCTACGTGTCCACGACACGGTCCGGTGACTACCTCGACCGGGTTGTGGCCCACGACCTCGGCGTGCGCAGCGCCGCCGTCGTGCAGGTGTTCGACGCCGGGGTACGCATCACCCGGATCGGGGCGAGCGACGTGTTCGTGCCCGCCGCATCGCTACGGGCCGTCGGTACCACGAGCGGCATCGCAGGCAAGTTCGTCGGACGCGACGGCATCGTCGTGCTCACCTGGTCCGCTGGACCGACGGACGAGCGCGGCCTCGACACTGGCCTGCACCTGCGCCACTCCGCCGACCGCCCGCAGCTCCTGGCCGCGGCTACCACCCTGATCGCCGAACCCCCATCGCCGGCCGAGCGCGCGGCCACGAAGGAGCCGTCATGACCGACGCAGTCCTGATCCTCGAGGACGGGCGGACCTTCGCCGGCGAGGCGTACGGGGCGACCGGGGCAACCGTCGGGGAGATCGTCTTCAACACCGGCATGACCGGCTACCAGGAGACGCTGACCGACCCGAGCTACCACCGGCAGATCGTCGTCATGACTGCGCCGCACATCGGGAACACCGGCGTGAACGACGAGGACTCCGAGTCGGCCCGCATCTGGGTCGCCGGGTACGTCGTCCGTGATCCCGCACGGCTCGCGTCGAGCTGGCGGTCGCGGCGAGCCCTGGACGACGACCTCGTCACGCAGGGCATCGTCGGGATCTCCGGGATCGACACCCGCGCGCTCACCCGACACCTGCGCGAGCGGGGTGTCATGCGAGCGGGCATCTTCTCGGGCGACGCGCTGCACGTGGCCGCGGGCGGGCGGCGCTCCGACGACGCGCTGCGCGCGAGCGTGCTCGCCGCACCGGCGATGCAGGGCGCCGACCTCGCGGGCGAGGTCTCGACCGAGGCTGCCTACGTGGTCGACGCGCTCGCGCCGGACGGTTCGACCCTTGCCGAGCCCGTCGCTGTGGTCGCGGCGCTCGACCTGGGCATCAAGGCGATGACGCCGCACCGGCTCGCCGAGCGCGGCATCCGGGTGCATGTGCTCCCGTCCCGCTCGACGATCGAGGACGTGCTCGCCTGCGCGCCGGACGGCGTCTTCTTCTCGAACGGCCCGGGCGACCCGGCGGCCGCGACGCACGAGGTCGAGCTGCTGCGGGAGGTCCTGGACCGCAAGATCCCGTTCTTCGGCATCTGCTACGGCAACCAGATCCTCGGACGCGCGCTCGGCTTCGGCACCTACAAGCTCGCCTACGGCCACCGCGGGGTGAACCAGCCGGTCATCGACCGTGCCACGGGCAAGGTCGAGATCACCGCCCACAACCACGGCTTCGCGGTCGACGCTCCCCTCGAGGGGGAGTCAGTCGCGCCGTACGACGGCGGACGCTACGGACGCGTGGTCGTCTCGCACGTCGACCTGAACGACGACGTCGTCGAGGGCCTCGCGGCCCTCGATCTGCCGGCATTCTCGGTGCAGTACCACCCGGAGGCGGCCGCGGGCCCGCACGACGCCGCGTACCTCTTCGACCGCTTCCTCGAGCTGATGCAGGGTCCCGGTGCAACGCCGGACCTGCCGAACACGAAGGGTGCTGACGCCTGATGCCGCGCCG
>JAYTSH010000128.1:0-1503 GCA_043745755.1 Cellulomonas sp.
CGTTGTAATGGTTGACCGCGACGTAGCCGAGGATCGCCACCCCCACGATGGTTGCCGCGAGCGTGACCGCGACCCAGGACAGCACCCGGGCCAGCCGCCGACCCCGGCCGCGACCAGCAGGTGCCACCGGTGGGGCAACTGCCTTGCTGCCTCGGCTGATCTTTGGGGCGCCGTCGCTCGGCCGGCGCCGCGGATCAAACTCGGGCGGCAGGCGCGGGCCGTCGGGCGGCGTCAGGTCGCCGTTCGGCTCGTCTGGCGGGGTCAACAGGGGCTCCTCGAGGTCACGGGTGGGCGTACCCCCGAGGACGAGCGCCAGTCGTGCGGGGTTCCTTGTCCAGCGTACGGCGGCGGCGTCCCCGGCCGGTGGCTGCGCGCGCGCCGGTAGCCTCGGAGTCCATGAAGGCCCTCGTGTTGTCCGGGGGCGCCGGCACCCGCCTGCGCCCGATCACCCACACCTCGGCCAAACAGCTGGTCCCGGTGGCCAACAAGCCGGTCCTGTTCTACGGCCTCGAGGCGATCCGCGACGCCGGTGTCACCGACGTCGGCATCATCGTCGGTGACACCCACGCGGAGATCGAGGCGGCGTGCGGCGACGGTAGCGAGCTCGGGATCAAGGTCACCTACATCCGCCAGACCGCCCCGCTCGGCCTCGCGCACTGCGTGCTGATCGCCCGCGACTTTCTCGGCGACGACGACTTCGTGATGTATCTCGGGGACAACTTCATCATCGGCGGCATCACCGAGCTGGTGCGCGGGTTTCGTGACGGCACGTACGACGCGCAGATCCTGCTGACCAAGGTCGACAACCCCTCGCAGTTCGGGGTGGCCGAGCTCGGCGCCGACGGCCGCGTCTCGACCCTGGTCGAGAAGCCGGCGGAGCCCAGGAGCGACCTCGCGCTGGTCGGGGTTTACATGTTCCGCAAGGGCATCCATGAGGCCGTGGCCGCGATCAAGCCGTCCGCCCGGGGCGAGCTGGAGATCACCGATGCGTTGCAGTGGCTCATCGACGAAGGCCGCGATGTACGGCCGCACCTGGTCACCGGCTATTGGAAGGACACCGGCCGGCTCGAGGACATGCTCGAGTGCAACCGCAAGGTCCTCGAGAGCATCGAGCCGTCGATGCGGGGCACCGTCGACGAGGCCTCGCAGCTGATCGGCCGGGTCGTCGTCGAGCAGGGCGCGGTGATCGAGCGATCGACCGTCCGCGGCCCGGCGATCATCGGCCGAGACACCGTGATCCGCGACACCTATGTCGGGCCGTTCACCTCGATCTACTTCGGCTGCACCCTGGAAGACACCGAGATCGAGCATTCGATCGTGCTGGAGCAGTCGACGATCCGGGGGGTCGGCCGGATCGAGGACAGCCTGATCGGCAAGGAGGTCGAGGTCTCGCCGTCCAGCGCGCAGCCCCGCGCGCATCGGTTGATGCTCGGCGACCACAGCAGGGTCTCGATCGCCTAGCTGTTGATGTCGGCGCGTCGCGACCGGCCGATGTCGGCGATG
>JAYTSH010000129.1:0-2400 GCA_043745755.1 Cellulomonas sp.
TGGCGTGGTACGCCCCGCCGCCGAAGTCACGGACCGTGACGCCGCGCTGCGAGTTCATCCACCACTGCGACGTCAGCAGCATCCGGTAGCCCTGGGAGACGACGGTCCACAGGATCCAGGCGAGCGGGACGAGCGCGAGGACGAACGCCGAGTGCATCGCGATGGTCGCGGTCCGGTCCTTGGCCCGTCGCGAGGCGCTCGCAGGGCTGCTCAGGTCGCCCGGCGTCGTTCCGCCGGGACCGGCAGGCGCCGCGCTCTCGCTGAGGGAGGTCACGGCGCTCATTCGGTGAAGGCCTTCCGTCGCTCGATGATGATGCGCGCGATGGCGTTGACCGCGAAGGTCAGGATGAACAGCACGAGACCGGCCGCGATGTACGCGCCGGTCTTCGACGGGGTGTCGAACTCGGACGCCGCGTTGGCGATCTTCGACGCGAAGGTCTCGCCACCGAAGAACAGCGACCAGCTGAACGCACCGGACGTCGTCGACAGGATGATCGTGACGGCGATGGTCTCGCCGAGCGCGCGTCCCAGGCCGAGCATCGCCGCGGAGATGACACCGGGCCGGCCGAACGGGAGCACCGCGATGCGGATCATCTCCCAGCGGGTCGCCCCGAGCGCGAGCGCGGCCTCCTTGTGCTCGTTCGGCGTCTGCTTGAAGACCTCGCGCGACAGCGCGGTGATGATCGGCAGGATCATGATCGCCAGCACTATCGACGCAAGGAAGATCGTGCCCGCCTGCACCGAGGTCGGGGCGAACAGGGGAAACCACCCGAAGGCGCTCTTGAGGAAATCCTGCAGCGGCTGCACGTACGCCATGAGCACCCGCGCGCCCCACAGGCCGAAGACGATCGACGGCACCGCGGCCAGCAGGTCGACGAGGTACGCGAACGGCTTGGCGACTCGCGCCGGCGCGTAGTGCGTGAGGTAGAGCGCCACGCCGATCGCGACCGGCACCGCGAGAGCCATCGCGAGGATCGACGAGATGACCGTGACCCAGAGCAGCTGGGCGATGCCGAACCGCAGATTCGTCGGGTCGGCCACGCTCCACTCACGGGAGCCGAGGAAGCTGGCCGTGTCGGCTGCGAGCGACGGCGCCGCCTTCGTGACCAGGAACGCACCGACGATCACCACGAGCGCGACCACGATCCCGCTCGCGGACACCGCGAGCCCACGGAAGAGCCGGTCCGGCCCACGCCGTCGGCCACCGGTGAGGGCGACGTCGGGCTGCGGGCTGGTCGTGGTCACCATCGTCATCCTTCAGGTGGAGTACTGGGTGCTGTCGTACGCCGTCGTCCCGGCCCCTCGAGGAGAGACCAGGACGACGGCGTCGAGCAGTGCTGCGGTTTCCAGCCTAGGTCAGGCTCAGGCGATGGCCGCGATGGCCTTCGCGACGTCGGCCTGGACTGCGGCCGGGAGCGGCGCGTAGCCGATCGCGACGAGGCCCTTCTGCACGTCCGCCGACGCGAAGTGCGTCAGGAAGGCCTTGACACCCTTCGTCAGGTTCGCGTCGAGACCCTTCGAGCAGACGATCTCGTACGTGACGAGGACGACCGGGTACGCCCCGGCCTCCTTCGTCGCGTAGTCGAGCGTCAGGCTCAGATCGTTGCCCTGGCCGACTCGCTTCGCCGTCGCGACAGTCTTGGCGACGGAGTCGGCGGTCAGCTCGACCGCGCCGGAGCCGTTGTCGATCTGAGCGATGCCGAGCTTGTTGTCCTTGGCGTAGGACCACTCGACGTACGTGATGCCTCCGGGGGTCGTCTTGACGCCCTCGGCGACACCCGCGGACTTCTCGCGGCCCTCACCGGCGCCCGACTTCGGCCACGCCTTGGCGTGCGCGTCGGTCCAGACGCCGTTCGAGGCCGCCTTCAGGTACTTCGTGAAGTTGTCGGTCGTGCCCGACTCGTCCGAGCGGAAGAAGACGTGGATCGCGTCCGACGGCAGCTTCACGCCCGTGTTGAGCGCAGCGATCGCCGGGTCGTTCCACGTCGTGATGTCGCCGTGGAAGATCTTCGCGGTGACCTCGCCGTTCAGGACGAGCTTGTCGACGCCCGCGAGGTTGTACGCGACCGCGATCGGGCCGGTCACCATGGGAAGGTTCCAGGCGGGGTTGGCGGCGCAGCGGGTAGCCGCGGCGGCAACCTCGCCCTTGTCGCCGTTGAGCGCCGAGTCCGAGCCGGCGAAGTCGACCTGGGCCGCGGTGAACTGCGTGATGCCCGCACCGGAACCGGTGGGGTTGTAGTTGACAGTGATGTCGGGGCACACGGTGGCGAACGACGCGATGGCCTGCTCGATCGCGTTCTTCTGCGCCGACGAGCCCTCAGCGTTGATCTTTCCGCCGGTGCCGCAGTCGACAGCAGGTGCCGCGGCGGCCGAGGTCTGGCCTGCCGTCGAGGCCGCCGA
>JAYTSH010000130.1:0-4816 GCA_043745755.1 Cellulomonas sp.
GGCACGGCGTACGGAACGAAGAACGCGAGCCGGAAGAACTTCTTCCCGCGCAGCAACGGCGAGTCCAGCAGCAGCGCGAAGACGAGAGCCAGGCCGAGCATCACCGGCACCTGCACGATGCCGAAGGTCAGCACGCGACCGACCGAGCCCCAGAAGGGCGCGTTGGCGAAGACCTGCTGGTACTGGGTCAGGCCACCGAAGACGGTGCGGGCCACACCGAAGGTGCCCTGCCGTTCGATCTTGAGCATCGACTCCCAGAGGGCGTAGCCGACGGGGATTGCGTAGAAGGCCAGGAACAGCAGGCCGAACGGCAGCACGAAGATCGCGATCGCGCGCTTGTGGGGCGTTCGTCTGCGCCGTCGCGACGACGGGCGCGCCCTGCTCACCGCTGCGGTGAGCTCGGTTGGCGTCATGGTCGAGGTCCTTCCTGGGTGGTCGGGTCGTCGTTGACTCGGTCGTCGTGCTTCGAGGTCGGGCGCGGGCCGGCGCGGAGGCTACCCCGGCCCACGCCCCCGCTCATCCTCGACTCGTGACGACCGTGCCGTCGGGACGACGCTCCCACGTGCAGCCGGTGGCCAGCGCGACGCTCTTGTAGGCACCGTCGTACAGCCCGATCCGCTTGTTCTTCACGATCGAGTCGCAGAACATCTCCATCAGGTCGGTCCCCTGGGTGATGAGGTCGATCGCCTGGAGTGTGCGCGGGATGGTCCGCGTCTCGATGGTGCCGTCGCCGAGCTCGGCCGACCGGATGGCGCCCCATGCCTCGTGGGCACCGACACGGGCATTGAAGATCTTCGGCACCGGGTAGAACGCCAGCTCCGACGGCTTCGTGATGAGGACGTCCGAGACCCGCATCAGGTAGTTCGTCGCGTAGACACCGTGGAAGGTGTTGTCGAACAGGAAGACATGCAGTCCCGAGGCCTTGCCATCCCGGATGGTGTCGGTGAACCCCCGCGCGTCCTCCCAGGAGAAGTGGGTCTGGACCGAGGTCAGGTCGGCGCCGAGCTCACCCTTGAGCCATTCCCAGTTGTCGGCGTGGTCCCCGAGGTTGACGAAGAGGGTCAGCTCACCTCGGTCGATCATCGGCCGGCAGTGATCGATGATCGCCTTGAAGAGCTCGCGCTGCGCGCCGGCCCCGCCCATCGTCAGCAGGAAGCGGCGAGGCTCGCCCTTCTCCATGCGCTCGATGCGCGCCGCACAGTCGACCTCGACGTTCTCCACGAGCTCGTGGTCGACGTGGTGACCGACGTACTTGATCGCATCGGCAGGGGTCGGGTTGAGGAGGCGGTCCTTCTCGTCGAACTGGTTCATGATCCGGAAGCCGTAGTAGCCCGAGGGCGACTGGACGGCGTGCGTCGCACCCTCCGTGAGCTGGAACGCCATCGGCCAGTTGTCGAACATCATGTCGACGACGTTCGTCATGCCGCCGGCGACAGCGCCCATGCAGTTCCACATGTGGGCCGTGAGGATCGGCATGTCCGACGGCAGTGCGTGGTGCAGGTTCGCGAAGAGCTCGCTCTTGCGGTAGTCCCGGGCGTTGGCCTTGAGGAAGCGCCACGGCCAGCCGATCGCCGTGTTGTTGAGCCACCAGTTCAGGCCGGGAAGAGTCGTGTCACCACTGGTGACCGACTCCCAGACGTACTTGTCGAAGAAGCGGCTGCGCTGCGAGATGCGCGAGTACTTCGAGTAGTTCGTGTTCCACCAGCCGATGGCGTCCTGAGTGATTCCGGGGATCGCCAGCAGGTCCAGCCAGTAGGGGGTGTACCCCATCGACCGGGCGGCCGAGGCACCGGCCATCGCGATGCGGTAGTGGCCGAAACCCATCCGGATCGTGGAGATCACGACGCCGTTCTCCCGGTCGATCGCCTCGCCGGTCGCGTCACGACGCAGCTCGCGCAGACCGAGGGCCTCCCCCAGCTGGGCGTTGGGGTGGACGGTCAGCTCGTACGTCTCGTTCGGGTCGAAGTTGAACTTCTCCACGAACATCTGCTGCCACTTGAGCGCCTTGCGGTCCTGGGCCGCAGTGATCCCGTTCCCGTACAGCGAGAAGTGCTGGCGGTCCATCGCGTCTCCTTGAGCGAGCACGCGGAGAGCCCAATCTGTGCACGTGCACACATCCAGGAGCGTTCTCGGCGTTGAGCAATCTGTGAACGTGCACACATTGACACGCGGGTCAGCGCCCGTCAAGTCAACGGCGCCGCTAGTGTGGCGACGTGCCCCCCCGAGACCGGAACTCCCGCGCGACGGTGCACGACGTCGCCGCAGCGGCCGGAGTCTCCCGCGGGACCGTCAGCCGGGTGCTCAACGGCGGCTACGTCTCCCCCGAGTCGCGTGCCGCGATCGAGGCCGCGATCAGCAGCGTGGGCTACGTGCCGAACACCGCAGCACGCAACCTGGTGCGTCGCCGGACCCAGGCCGTTGCCTTTCTGGCACACGAGCCGCACTCCCTGTTCCTCGAGGACCCAAACATCGGCAACGTCATGCTCGGGGCCAACGAGGCCCTCTCCCTGGCCGACTATCAGATGGTCTGCCTTGTCATCGACTCAGCGCGCGACACCGAACGTGTCAGTCGGTACCTGGCCGGCGGCTTCGTCGACGGCGCGATCATCGTCTCGGCCCGTTCGCACGACCCGATCACCGAGGTCATCACCCGACTCGGACTCCCGGCGACGTTCGTCGGCCACCCTCCCGATCTGCGGGACGTGCCGTTCGTCGGGATCGACAACGTCTCCTCGGCACGCGGGATCACCGAGCGCCTGATGGCAACCGGGCGCCGGCGGATCGGCATGATCGCCGCCGCCCTGGACCGGGACTCGGGCATCGACCGGCTCGAGGGGTTCCGCCAGGCGCTCGGCGACCGGTTCGACCACCGGCTTGTCGCCGAGGTGCCTCTCTACGAGTTCGGTGCGGGGATCAGCGGCATGGACGAGCTCTTGCGCCGCGAACCGCAGATCGACGGCGTCTTCGCTGCCTCCGACGCGGTAGCTGCCGGCGCGCTGGAGGCCCTCAAGGCAGCCGGCCGCGCCGTGCCCGACGACGTCGGGGTCGTGGGCTTCGACGACAGCTCGTGGGCACGACGCGTCCGGCCCGCCCTGTCCACCGTCCACCAGCCGGCTGTCGGGCTCGGTCGCCGGGCAGGGGAAGTCGTGCTCGCTCAGCTCCGTGGCGAGAGCGTCGAGCACGGCGGGATCTTGCTCGAGACCCCGATCGTCTGGCGCGACTCCGCATGAGCAGCTTCCGCGGCACCACGACGAGGAGCCTGCTGGTCAGCGCCCGGCAGGCTCCTCGTACCGCCGCCGCCACAGCGCGAGGGCACCGATCCCGGTCAGCAGGAACACGCAGAACGACGCGATCGCGGGCTGGTTGAGGTCGAGCGAGCGGAGCACCGCCTACGGGCTGAGCCCGGCCGAGCCGTGTGCTCGCTCACGAGCGGCGCGACCTCGACCGTCGCGATTCCCGCGGCTGCCCGCCGTGGTGAACGATCAGGCCGAACCCCACGACGTGCAGCGCGAGCACGACGCCGTACATCGGGACGAGCCGTGCGGCGTCCGACCTCCGCGGGACACCGATTTCCGCGAACGGCACGTCCCGCACTGCCTCGACCATCGGGTCGACCCGGCAATGCCAGCACGCCAGCCGGTCCTTCGTGGCGCCTCGACCCGCGCGGCCGGCCGTCCCGGTGTTGACCGTTCCTATGCCTCGTGCCGGTGAGTACGAGCCCGCCCCGCAGAAGTGGGTCCGCGATCAGGTCGACCTCTACGAGAGCTCGGGCGGCACGCAGGGGCTGACCCTGCGCGGCATGCCGGTCGTCATCCTCACGACGGTCGGCGCCAGGTCGGGCAAGCTGCGCAAGGCCGCCCTCATGCGCGTCGAGCACGACCGCACCTACGCCGTCGTCGCATCCCTCGGTGGCGCTCCGACCAATCCCGTCTGGTTCGCCAACGTCAAGGCCCACCCCGAGGTCGAGCTGCAGGACGGTACGCAGAAGTGGGACCTCGTCGCGCGGGAGGTCCACGGCACCGAGAAGGCGCTGTGGTGTGAGCGCGCGGTCGCGGCGTACCCGGACTACGCCGAGTACCAGCGCCAGACGACGCGCGAGATCCCGGTCGTGGAGCTCGAGCACCCCTGAGGACCCGCTCGCGGTCAGCCCACGCGGTAGGTCTCGACCAGCTGGTCCATGAGGGCGTCGATCCGCGGGTCGACCCGCTTGCGCGTCGGGTCCTCGTCGTGCCACGCGACGATCTCGCGCGCGCCCCGCTCGAACGGGATCGTCGCGGTGAACTCGGGGACGACGCTGCGCAGCTTGGAGTTGTCGAAGATCATCGAGTGCGCCTTGTCGCCCAGCAGGCCCGCACCCCACTCGGGGTCCGCCGCGGCGATCGCGTCCGACGGGACGTGCACGATCCTCGCCTCGACCCCGGCCGCGAACGCGAGCGCCTCGGCGATCTGGTTCCAGGTCAGCGCGTCGCCGGAGGTGATGTGGAACGCGTCGCCGATCGTGCGCGGGTGACCGAGCAACGGCACGAACCCCTTGGCGAAGTCCGCGTGGTGCGTCAGGGTCCACAGCGACGTGCCGTCACCGTGCACGACGACCTCCTTGCCCTGCCGCATGCGTTCGACCGCGGTCCAGCCGCCGTCGAACGGGACGAGCGTGCGGTCGTAGGTGTGCGAGGGGCGCACGATCGTCGCGGGGAACCCCGACTCGCGGTACGCCGCGACGAGCAGGTCCTCGCACGCGATCTTGTCGCGCGAGTACTGCCAGAACGGGTTGCGCAGCGGCGTCGACTCGACGACCGGGATGCGCGCGGGCGGTGTC
>JAYTSH010000131.1:0-24028 GCA_043745755.1 Cellulomonas sp.
CGCGCGAGCGATGACCCGGTCGCCCTCCACCAGTGCGCGTAGACGCGCAGCAGGAGCGCGTTGTCGTAGAGCATCTTCTCGAAGTGCGGGACGACCCACCCCGCGTCGACCGAGTAGCGCGCGAACCCACCGCCGAGCTGGTCGTACAGACCGCCGCGGGCCATCGCCTCGAGCGTCCCGGCCGCCATCGCCACGGCCTGCTGAGCGCCGGGCCGCGCGCCGTCGGCGCCGTGGCGGAGCAGCCACTCGAGCAGCATCGACGGCGGGAACTTCGGCGCTCCCCCGAAGCCGCCTCGGTCGACGTCGTAGGTGTCGGCGAGGACGCGGAGCACCCGGCCGAACGCGCCCACATCACGAGGCGCAGTGCCCGGCAGCCCGACCTGGGGATCGCGTCCGGCGAGCGCCTCACGAACGGCCGCGGCGGACGTGTCGACGTCGTCTCGGCGCTCGCTCCACGCCTCGTGCATCGCGCCCAGCACCTGGCGGAACGACGGCGTGCCGCGGAGCGGGCGCGGCGGGAAGTAGGTGCCGCAGAAGAACGGGTCGCCGTCGGGCGTGGCGAACACCGTCATCGGCCACCCTCCACCGCCAGTCATTGTCCGGGTCGCCTCCATGTAGACGGCGTCGACGTCGGGCCGCTCCTCGCGGTCGACCTTGACCGCGACGAAGTGCTCGTTGAGATAGGCCGCCGTGGCCTGGTCCTCGAACGACTCATGGGCCATGACGTGGCACCAGTGGCACGCCGCGTAGCCGACGGAGACCAGCAGGGGGACGTCGCGGCGCCGGGCTTCGGCGAACGCCTCCGCGCCCCACTCGAACCAGTCGACGGGGTTGCCCGCGTGCTGCTGGAGGTACGGACTGGTTGCGGACGCCAGGCGATTCGGCATGCCAACCACCTTCGCTCATCGGGCGTTGCGGCGCCTGAACTCACTCACAGATGTCCGTCTGCTTCCGAATCTCGGTCTGATTGCTTGACATCGGGCACAAACGGGCCTATAAACGAGTGTTGCAACATCTGGTCGGGCAAGTTCGGACATCGACGTCGGGAAGTCAGCGTGTACGCCACAGAACGCCACCAGGAGATCCTGCGGCGTGCGCGCGGCGAAGGTCGCGTCGAGGTCAAGCAGATCGCTGAGGACCTCGATGTCACCCCCGAGACGGTCCGACGCGACCTGACTGCGCTCGAGCGGCTCGGTGTGCTGCGGCGCGTCCACGGCGGCGCCATCCCGGTGGAGCGGCTCGGCATCGAGCCGGCGGTCGACGAGCGCGAGACGCGCCTCGCCGGGCAGAAGGAGCGGATCGCGAAGGTCGCGCTCGACGAGCTCCCCGACGGCGGGTCGATCATCATCGACGCCGGGACGACGACCGTGCGCATCGCCCAGATGCTGCCCTCGGACCGCGAGCTGATGGTGGTGACGCACTCACTGCCGGTGGCGAACCTCCTCGTCTCGCGACCGAACGTGACGCTCTACCTCCTCGGTGGCGTGGTCCGTCCCCGCACGCTGGCGGCCGTGGGCGACTGGACCCGGCACAACCTCACGGACGTCTTCGTCGACGTGGCATTCATCGGCACCAACGGCATCACGGCGGCCCGTGGGCTGACCACTCCCGACCTCGGCGAGGCGGCCGTCAAACGCGCCCTGATCTCCGCCGCACGGCGCACCGTCGTGCTGGCCGACCACACGAAGTTCGGGCGAGAGGACTTCGCCCACGTCTGCGACCTGGAGGCGATCGACACCGTGATCAGTGACACCGGACTGGCCGACGAGATGGCCGACGAGATCGAGGACGCCGGACCGACGGTGGTGCGCGCATGATCGTCACCGTCACGCTCAACCCGAGCCTGGACCGCACGATCGAGCTGGACCACCTCGTCCCGGGAGAGGTCCAGCGCGTCACAGCCGCGCGCCTCGACCCGGGCGGCAAGGGTGTCAACGTGGCCCGCGCACTGCTCGCCAACGGCGTGGACGCGCTCGCGGTCGTGCCCATCGCCGGCGTCGACGGCGACCAGCTCGTCAGCCTCCTGAGGCACGAGGGGGTCGCCGTCGCGGTCGTCGACGTCGCTGGTCACACGCGCTCGAACATCGCCATCGCCGAGGCTGACGGCACGGTCACCAAGCTCAACGAGCCCGGCGCGTCCCTGTCGGCGGGTGATCTCGAGGGGATCGCGGGCAAGGTGCTCGAGGCCGCGTCGCCCGGTTCGTGGGTCGTCCTGTGCGGCAGTCTCCCGCCGGGCGTTCCGGTCGACACCTACGCCTCGCTCGCTCGCAGGTTCAACGCCGCGGGCCTGCGGGTGGCCGTCGACACGAGCGGGCCGGCCTTCCGTGCGGCCGTGGCCGCCGGCCCCGAGCTCGTCAAGCCGAACGCCGAGGAGCTCGCCGAGGCGGTCGGCCGCCCGCTGCACTCGCGCTCAGACGTGATCGCCGCAGCCAGGGAGCTCCAGCATCGCGGTGCCCGCACCGTGCTCGTGAGCCTCGGTGGGGAGGGTGCCGTCCTCGTGGACGACGACGTCGTGGCAGGCGAGTCGCCCGTCGCCGAGCCCCGGAGCACCGTCGGCGCCGGCGACGCCTTCCTGGCCGGGTTCCTGGCCGGTGAGCATGCCGGCGCAAGCCATCGCGAGGCCTTCGCGGAGGCACTCGCCTGGGGTGCCGCGGCAGTCCAGCTGCCCGGCAGCCGGATGCCCGGACCGGGCGACATCGACCGGTCCGTCGTCAACATCCTGGCCGAGACCGCCTCAGCTCTTCTGACACCCATCACTGAAGGAGCATCATGAAGGTTGCACGCTTCCACGCACCCGGCGACATCCGGCTGGAGGACGCGCCCGAGCCGACCGCGAACGCGGGTGAGGTCAAGATCCGCGTCCGCGCCTGCTCGACGTGCGGCACCGACGTCAAGATCTCGAAGTTCGGCCACTTCCGCATCGTTCCGCCGCGCGTGATGGGCCACGAGATCGCCGGCGAGATCGTCGAGGTCGGCTCGGGCGTGACCGGTTGGGCGCCCGGCGACCGCGTGCAGGTCATCGCCGCCGTCCCGTGCGGGACGTGTCGGGACTGCCTCGCCGGACACATGACGGTCTGCCCGAACCAGGTCTCGATGGGCTACGACTTCGACGGCGGGTTCGCCGAGTTCATGATCGTGCCGTCGGTGGTCCTCGCGGTCGACGGACTCAACCGGATCCCCGAGGGGGTCAGCTTCGCGGAGGCCTCCGTCGCCGAGCCGTTCGCCTGCGCGCTCAACGCGCAGGAGCTGGTCCGCGTCGGGGACGGCGACGTCGTCGTCGTCGTGGGCTCCGGCCCCATCGGCTGCCTGCACGTTCGCCTCGCCCGCGCCCGCGGTGCGGCTCGGGTCTTCCTCGTCGAGCTCAGCAGGACGCGCCTGGACCTCGCAGCCGCGATCGTCACGCCCGACGCAGCCATCTGCTCGAGCGAGACCGACCCCGTCGAGGCTGTCATGGCACTCACGGACGGCCGCGGCGCCGACGTCATCATCACGGCCGCCGCCTCAGGTGCGGCCCAGGAGGACGCACTCCGCATGGTCGCTCCGGGTGGCCGGATCAGCTTCTTCGGCGGCCTTCCCAAGGACAAGCCGGTGATCTCCCTGGACTCCAACGTCGTCCACTACAAGGAGCTGATGATCATGGGCGCGAACGGCTCGAGCCCGGACCACAACAAGCGTGCCCTCGCGCTCATCGCCGATGGCAGCGTCCCGGTCGCCGACCTCATCACCCACCGCCTGCCGCTCGACCAGGTGCTCGAGGGCATCGGCGTGGTGTCGCGCGGCGAGGGCATCAAGGTCACGATCGAGCCGTGACATCCCCCGCGGGCGCAAGCCCGAGATCACGTCGCCAAGGAGCGTGCTGAGATGGCAGAACGAACAGTCGTGATCGCGTCCAAGGCCGGGCTTCATGCCCGACCGGCCGCGCTCTTCACCCAGGCCGCTGCTCGCAGCGGGCTGGTCGTGAGGATCGCCAAGGGCGCTCAGGGTCCTGTCGACGCCGCGAGCATCCTGCAGGTGATGACTCTCGGCGCGGCCCTGGGCGACACGGTCACCGTGTCCGTCGAGGGTCCGGACGAGGACCGGGTTCTCGACGAGCTCGTCACGATGCTCGCTACTGATCTGGACGCCGTCCAGTCGTGACACCCGGCCGTGGTGGGCACCTCGACTCGAGATGCCCACCACCGGCCCGGCGCTGACCCTTCCCCCAGTCCCTGACATTGCAGAGGCGTGAGATGGCAACCACAGCTGGACCCGACAGCGCACAGGCGCCTGGAGTGGTCGGTGCGACGCAGCTCCACGGCGTCGGTGTCGGTCGAGGCGGCGTGGTCGGCCCCGTGGCGCAGGTCCGCCCTGTGCCGCAGGTGCCCGCTGATGCCGCGGTGCTGATCAACGGCGTGGCCGCGAGACCCGACCAGGTGCGCGGAGCCGTCGAGGCGGCGTTCGTGGACGTCGCCGATCGACTCCGGCGCGAGTCGGAACGTGCACCCGGCGTTCTGGCCGGGGTGCTGGCCGCGACGGCCGAGATGGCCGTCGACCCGGCACTGCGCGCCAAGGTGCTCGCCCGCATGGATGCCGGCGACGGCGCCGTGGGCGCGATCACCATCGTGGTCGCCGAGTTCGCCGCGATGTTCGAGCAAGCAGGCGGGTACCTCGCGGAGCGTGTCACGGACCTGCGCAGCGTGCGTGACCGCGTCATCGCCGAGATCGTGGGGCTGCCCGCTCCGGGGGTGCCGCACCTGACCGAACCGTCGGTCGTCGTGGCCCAGGACCTCGCGCCGGCCGACACCGCCGCGCTCGATCTCACGATGGTCCTGGCGATCGTCACCGAGCAGGGCGGCCCGACCGGGCACACCGCGATCATCGCGCGTCAGCTCGGGCTCCCCTGCGTGGTGCAGACGGCCGGCGCCACAGCGCTGGCCGACGGCCTCGTCGTCGCCGTCGACGCGTCTGCCGGGATCGTCACCGTCGAACCCGGCGACGACCTGCGGCGCGAGTTCGACAGCCGCAGCCGCCTCGAGCAGTCGTTCGCGAGCGACATCGCGCCGGGCGCTTCCTCCGACGGCACGCCCTTCGGCCTTCTCGCCAACATCGGCACCGCAGCAGATGCCGCCAGGCTGACCGACAGCCCGGTCGAGGGCGTCGGTCTGTTCCGCACCGAGGTGCTGTTCCTCGATCGTGTGACGGCTCCCACCGTCGAGGAGCAGAGCGGCGTGTACGCCGAGGTGCTGCGCTCGCTCGCGGGCCGCAAGGTCGTCGTCCGCACGCTGGACGCCGGCGCCGACAAGCCGCTCGCGTTCGCCCACCAGTCCGACGAGCCGAATCCGGCCCTCGGCATCCGGGGCTACCGGCTCGTGCGCACCATGCCCGAGCTGCTCGACACCCAGCTCGAGGCGCTCGCCCGTGCGGAGCACGAGACCGGCATCAAGGCCTGGGTCATGGCCCCGATGATCGCGACGCCCGCCGAGGCCCGGGACTTCGCGGCCGCGGCACGCGCCAAGGGTCTGTCGATGGTCGGGGTCATGGTGGAGATCCCTGCGGCAGCGCTTCGGGCGCGGGAGATCCTCGCCGAGGTGGACTTCGTCTCCCTCGGCACCAACGACCTCGCGCAGTACACGATGGCGACCGACCGGACGCTCGGCGAGCTCGGGGACCTGCTGGACCCGTGGCAGCCCGCGGTGCTCGACCTCATCGCGATGACCGCGCGGGCCGGCCTTGACCTCGGCAAGCCCGTCGGGGTCTGCGGGGAGTCGGCGTCGGACCCGCTGCTCGCCCTGGTGCTGGCCGGATTCGGCGTCACCACGCTGTCGATGTCGGCGTCGGCCGTGCCGGCCGTGCGATTTTCCCTCCGGCGGCACTCAACGCGCCAGCTGCAGGACATCGCCGCCGCGGCGCGCGCCGCCGGAAGCGCTCCGGGCGCCCGTGCCGCAGCGCTCGCGCTAGTGGATGACGAGGTGCGCATGGCACTGCAGCTGTAGCGGCCCGCCGCAGCCACCCGACTCCGCCGCACGGACGCGGCGGAGCACAGCCTGCGAGATCCCCAGGATTCGTCCGGGCAACGATCGAAGCGTCAGCGTCGACACATCGAAGAGAGGGTCAATCATGAGTTCAACGGCAGCAAGTCCTCCCCAGGTCTCCGGGGCCAAAGCAGCCCAGGTGCACGTCCAGCGTTTTGGAGCATTCCTGACCGGCATGATCATGCCGAACCTGCCGGCGTTCATCGCCTGGGGCCTGATCACGTCCTTGTTCATCGCCAAGGGTTGGCTGCCCAACAGCATCCTGGGTGGCTTCGGCAACGCCGACACGGTCGGCTGGCAGGGCGCGGCCACGGCGCTGGCCACCGGTACGGACGGCGCCACGTTCCACCAGTACCTCGGCCTCGTCGGCCCGATGATCGTCTACCTGCTCCCCCTGCTCATCGCCAACCAGGGCGGCCGGATGGTCTACGGCGAGCGCGGGGGCGTCGTCGCCTCCATCGCCACCATGGGCGTCATCGTGGGAAGCACGATCCCGATGTTCCTCGGCGCCATGATCGTCGGCCCGCTGGCCGCGTGGCTGATGAAGAAGATCGACAGCATCTGGGACGGCAAGATCCGGCCAGGGTTTGAGATGCTCGTCAACATGTACTCAGCCGGCATCGTCGGCATGGGCCTGGCGATCGGCGCATTCTTCGGGATTGCACCCTTCGTGACGCACGTCTCCGCCTGGCTCGGTTCCGGTGTCCAGGGACTTGCCGATGCGCACCTGCTCCCGCTGATGAGCATCATCGTCGAGCCCGCGAAGGTCCTGTTCCTCAACAACGCGATCGGCAACGGCACCCTCGTCCCGCTCGGCGTCCAGCAGACCATCGACACGGGTCAGTCACTCCTCTTTCTCGTCGAGGCGAACCCCGGCCCCGGATTCGGCCTGCTGCTGGCATTCGCGCTGTTCGGGATCGGTACCGCCAAGGCCTCCGCACCGGGCGCGATCATCATCCAGTTCCTCGGCGGCATCCACGAGGTGTACTTCCCGTTCGTGCTCATGAAGCCCATCCTCATCATCGGTCTCATCGCCGGTGGGGCGACCGGCGTTGCGACCAACGCGGTTTTCAGCACCGGCCTCCGTGCACCTGCTGCACCCGGCAGCATCATCGCCGTGCTGGCGCAGACTCCTAAGGGCAGCTACGTCGGCGTGATCTTCTCGGTGCTGCTCTCCGCCGCTGTGACCTTCTTCATCAGCGCGGCTCTCCTTCGTGCCTCCCGCACGCGGGACCTCGCCGCCGAGAGCGACGGCCTGGCCGCCGCGATCGCTCAGACCGAGGCGAACAAGGGCAAGAGCAGCAGCGCGCTCGGTGCTCTCGGTGGCATGGCGGGCGCGCCCGCCGCCGCGTCTCGGGCGGTGGCAGGAGCTGCAACCGCAGTCGCCGATCACCCGGTGCGGCACGTCGTGTTCGCGTGCGACGCCGGCATGGGGTCGAGCGCCATGGGCGCGAGCGTCCTGCGTGACAAGCTCAAGAAGGCGGGCGTCACCGGTGTGACGGTGGAGAACCTGGCTGTCGCGAGCCTGCATGACAACGCCGACTTCGTGATCAGCCAGCGCGAGCTGACCGACCGGGCACGGCTGAAGGCCCCGACTTCTGTGCACATCTCGGTCGACAACTTCATGAACAGCCCCGTGTACGACGACGTCGTCCGCGAGGCGAAGGCACGGCAGCAGACCGAGGGTCTGGTGCCGTGACCGACATCCTCACGAGGGACCAGATCGTCGCCGCCGGCAGGGCAACGACGCGGAACGACGCGATCCGCGAAGCGGGAGACCTCCTCCTGAGCACCGGAGCCGTCGCGCCTGAGTACGTCGACGCAATGGCTGAGCGCGAGCGCACAGTGTCGACCTACATGGGCAACTACCTGGCGATCCCGCACGGCACGAACGAGTCGAAGACGTCGATCACCCGGTCGGCCATGTCGCTCGTCCGCTATGCCGAGCCGATCGACTGGGGCGGGCACGAGGTGCGCATCGTCGTCGGGATCGCTGGGCTCGAGAACGAGCACCTCGGCATCCTGTCGAAGATCGCGGTCCTGTTCTCCGACATGGAGCAGGCCCAGGCCATGGCCGACGCCACGAGCGTCGACGAGCTGTACCGACTGCTCGATTCGGTCAATGCGGAGTGACGTCCGCTGACACCGGCTGGCTTTGACAGACCGCCCGCTCGTTGCCGTCCAGGTTGCACCGGACGACAGCGGGCGGGCGGTCCGCTGTCCAGCTGCCGGTTTCTGAAGGCTCGGCTTCTTCGCCGGTAGGGGTTGCCGGGCCGCCCGGCGTACCGTCGAGATCGAACGGGCCCAACCAGCTGCCGGTGGCCCGAGGCCCGCACCCGCTGGTGCTGCTCGCCCGGCAGATGATCGGCTTCTTCGCCGTCATGCTCTGGGTCGCCGCGAGTCTCGCCTGGCTTGCCCGCACGATGACAGGGGCACCGTGCCCCAGCCCACTGATGAACAACCGGGTGCTCGGGCGGGCGTTCGGTGTTCTGGGGCCAGTCGAGGCGCTCACCTCGATGGCCGGCTTCCTCGTGGTGCTCAGCATGGGCGGCTGGTCCTTCAGCGAGACGCCGGACGCGACGCGCCTGGCGAGTGCATCTGGCACGCGTTCGCCGCCATCGTGCTGGGCCAGCTCGCGAACGCCTTCGCCTGCCGGAGCGAGACCCGCTGGGTCGGCGCGACCGGGTTCCGCGGCAACCGGCTTCTGCTCACGGCGGTCGCCGTCGAGGCCGTCATGCTGATGGTCTTCGTCGAAGTCCCGCCGCTGGCCCGGCTGCTCGGCGGCCCACTGCCGGACGGCACCGGCTGGCTGCTCGCCGCGGCCGCGATCCCCGCGGTCTGGATGGCGGACACCCTGATGACGGTGCTCCGCCGGCGCCCCGGCCCGCGTGCGGCCCGCGGTGGCTATCGCCGGTGAACCCTCTCGAGCAGCGTCAGCACCTCGAAGTGCGCGGTCTGGGGGAACATGTCGAAGAGTCGCGCGCGGCGCGGCATGAGCGACGGCATCGCGGCGAGATCGCGGGCCAGGGACCCCGCATCGCAGCTGGAGTAGACGACCCGCGGCACGGACGACGACTCGAGCCAGCGACAGAGCTCGTCGCTCAGCCCGCGTCGTGGCGGATTGACGATCACCAGCTCGGGCGCGTCGCTCGCCCCGAGCGCGAACGCGGTGGCGTCGCCGGCCTCAAACCTGACCCGTGACAGGCCGGCCTGACGTGCGCTCAGCTCGGCGCTCGCGACCGCCTCCCGGCTGGTCTCGATGCCGACCACCTCAGGTGCGGCACCACCGCAGTGCAGAGCGAATCCCCCGACGCCGCAGTAGAGGTCCCAGATCGATGCGGGCCCCTGCTCGGACACCCATTCCTGGGCCTGGCGGTAGAGAGCCGCGGCGACGTCGGTATTGGTCTGGAAGAAGCTCTGCGGACGCAAGTGCATGTCGATCCCGTTGACCCGCATGCGCAGGGTCTCCTGCTCGGTGAGGAGGATCTCACGCTCCCCCTCCACGATCGCTGTGTGACTCGGGAGCAGGTTGACCGAGACGACTCTCAGCTGCGGCAGCGCGCGCAGCAGTGCAGGCAGGTGCTTGCGGATCCGGGCGACCGGCTCCTGCGACCGCAGCACGAGGCGCAGCATGAGCTCACCGTCCGGAGACTCGGTGACCAGCACGTTCTTGAGCTCGCCGGCCCGCCGGGGGATGTCGTACGGCGTCAGGTCTGCCACCGTGATGAACTCGGCGAGCAGAGGCATGCACGCGTGGATGCCCGGCGTGTACAGGCCGCAGTCGCGCAGGTCGACGCCGCGCGCCTCGACGTCGAGAATGCCCAGGGTCGGCCGCTGGGCCGTTCCGCCCACGACCATCTTCGCCTTGTTCCGGAATTCCCGCTCCGGGCTCGCGACGGGCGAATTCCATTGCACGTCAGACCGGTCGCCGAGCGCGCGCTCTGCCTGCGCCTGCTTGGCCGCAAGCTGTTCGGTGTAGGGCTGCTCGATCAGCGTGCACGAACGGCACCGCGCAGAGTCGAAGTACGAGCAGTGCATGCGTGCGAGTCTAGGTGACCGTCGAAATGCCCCGACCGGTCAACCGCCCGCGGCGCCGTCCTTGGTCATCCACGACGGCGGCGGGGGCGGCGGCGGCAGCGTCACGGGGGTGGCCGCGGGTGGTGGGCCTTGTGGAGCGACGCCGCCCGGAGTTGGCGGCGGGTAGCCCGGCGGCCCGCCCGGCCCTGCCAGGCCCGGCCCTGCCATCCCCGGCGCGGGCGGCGGCGCCGCGTGCAGGGCGAACGACCGGATCGAGCCGCGCGCCTCCAGACCCTGCAGCGACGTCATCACTCGCAGCCTGTCTTCGGCAGCGCCCGGCCGGCCGGTCGCCTCGAGATACACCAGGACGCCGAGGTCACGGAAGTATCTCTCCGCGTCGCCTCCGCCCGAGGCACCGGGCCCGCCCAGGCCCGAGCTCGCCAGCGCGGTGTCGGCCTTCGCCGCGAGGTCGCTCGCCGCAGCCTTCGCCTTGTCCAGGAAGCCCATGACTCCTCCTTCACGCGATCCTGCGCGGAACTGTTCCCCTCCGGAAAGCCTACGCACGTCCACGCCGGCTCGCTATGGTTTTGACAGGCCCCGGCCGCGGGACCGTCGGACCTGTGCGAGGGGACCACCAGGCATGACCATCCACGGATCGCTCTTTCACGAATTCCAGGAGAACGTGTCCCAGGACCCGTTCTCGCTCCAGGGCAAGAAGCTCCTGAAGATCCAGATGGGTTACGGACCGGTCTGGGCCAAGACGGGTTCGATGGTGGCTTACCAGGGCGACGTCCACTTCGAGAACAAGGGCTCGGGCGGGCTCAGCAAGATGCTCAAGTCAGCGGTCACGGGCGAGGGCGTCAACATGATGCAGTGCACCGGGCAGGGAGAGCTGTTCGTCGCGGACAACGCCGCCGAGGTGCAGATCCTCTACCTGGAGAACGACGCACTGTCCATCAACGGCAACAACGTCCTGGCCTTCTCGTCCTCGATCGAGTGGGACATCCACCGCGTCCAGGCGCGCGGTGCAGCGATGGCGGGGGGCCTGTACAACGTCTCGATGCGAGGCACGGGTTACGTCGCCATCACGACGGAGGGTGAGCCGGTCGCCCTCGACGTCGCTAGCGCGCCGACCTTCGGCGATGCCCAGGCGGTCGTCCTGTGGACCGCGGGCGTGACCATGGACATCCGCGTCGACACGGGCGGCCTCATGTCGATGGTGCGGGGTGGCAGCGGCGAGACCTTCCAGATGGCCTTCGGCGGACAGGGCTACGTCCTCGTCCAACCGAGCGAGTCGGTCATCCGCGGCGGTACGCAGGCCAGCAGCGGCGGCCGGAGCGGCGGGCTCGGTGGCCTGCTGGGCGGCTGACTTCTACGCATGGCTGCACTCGACGACTGAGTGGTCGACTCGAGCCGCGACTGCGGACTCAGGCTGCCCGTGGCAGGACGATGCCAGATCGCGTCGGCGCCCGGCTTGCCTCGGCGATGTCCGCCACCACCGGACGCACGCGGCGCGGGCCGGATCCGGCTTCCACCGGCCGAGCGCGGCGGCGTCGTAGCTCTGCGTTGCCGTCCTGAACGTTGCCCGCCCTCGAACACCGCCAGATTCGTCAGAGCGACGGCAGGACCTGCTCGCGCACCTCCTTGCGCAGGATCTTCCCGAGCATCGAGCGTGGTGTGTTCTCGATCGGCACGATCCGGCGCGGGACCTTGTAAGCGGCGAGCTGGGTGCGGCAGTGGGCTCGCAACGCCTCCTCGTCCAGCTGGGAGCCCGGCTCGAGCTCGACCGCGGCGACGACCATCTCGCCACCGCGCTCGAGCGGCTTGCCGAACACGGCGGCGTCGACGACGGACGGGTGCATGCGCAGCACCGCCTCGACCTCCGAGGGCGCGACGTTGAAGCCGCCGGTGATGATCAGCTCCTTGACCCGGTCCACGATCGTCGTGAAGCCGTCGGCGTCGACGGTCACGACGTCGCCCGTGCGCAGCCAGCCGTCGGGCAGGAGGGACTTCGCGGTCTCCTCCGGGTTGTTCCAGTACCCCTGGAAGACCTGGGGACCCTTCAGCAGCAGCTCTCCCGGCTCGCCCTGAGCGACCTCGACGGTGGGGTCGTCCTGTTCGACGACCTTCATCAGCGTCGACGGGAACGGCACACCGATCGTGCCCGTACGACGCGTCGGGTGGAACGGGTTGCCCAGGGCGACCGGTGAGGACTCGGTCATGCCGTACCCCTCGACGAGCAGCCCGCCCGACATCGACTCCCACAGCTCCACGACGTGGTCCGGCAAGTTCATCGCGCCGGAGATGCAGAACCTGCACGACTTCAGCGAGACGCCCCGCTGCTTCGCTGCCATCGCGGTGCGCTCGTAGATCGGCGGGACCGCGCAGTACACCGTGGCGGGAGACTTCTTCATGGCGTCGAGGATCATGTCGGGGTCGAACTTGGGGAAGAGCACCAGCAGAGCCTGCTTGCGGATGCCGTACGTCAGGTAGAGCGTCATTCCGAAGGCGTGGAACATCGGGAGGATCGCGTAGAAGATCTCCTTGCGATACTCCGCCCCGTACATCCAGGCCTCGCCCTGCAGGGCGTTGGAGTACAGGTTGTAGTGCGTGAGCATGGCCCCCTTGGGATTGCCCGTCGTCCCCGACGTGTACTGGATGGCGGCCAGGTCGTCGACGGACGGACGAGGGTGGCTGGGATCGATGCGGCCGTGACTCAGCAGCTTCTCCCACGGGACCGTCCCCGGCGCCGGACCGGTCATCGCTTCACGCGCCTCGCGCAGGCTCCGTACCGGCAGGTGCAGAGCGAGGCGCTTCAACATGGGGAACGCCTTGAGCAGGTTGACCGAGACGATGTGGT
The DNA here is from genome assembly GCA_043745755.1 of Cellulomonas sp. Lineage (GTDB taxonomy): Bacteria > Actinomycetota > Actinomycetes > Actinomycetales > Cellulomonadaceae > Cellulomonas_A. Next base: position 12,889 of record JAYTSH010000131.1, read on the forward strand.
CGATCGCGACGTCGGCCGGGAACGCTCGGACGGCCGCGACCGACTTGTCCCACGCGATCACCACCCGGGCCTGGTGGTCCTCGAACTGGTGACGCAGCTCGCGCGACGTGTACAGCGGGTTGTGCTCCACGACGACTGCGCCGAGGCGGAGCACCGCATAGAAGGCGACGACGTGCTGGGGGCAGTTCGGCAGGATGAGGGCCACGCGGTCGCCCGCCCGCACGCCCAGGCCACGCAGGCCCTCCGCCGCCCTGTCGATCTGGTCGCCGAGCTCGGTGTAGGTCGTCTGCCGCCCGAAGAACTCGAGGGCGGGGTGGCTGCTCGCCTCGGCCACGGACTGCTCGACCATCGCGACGAGCGACTCGGTCGGGAGCTCGATCTCGGCCGGCACGCCCGGCTGGTAGTTCTTGATCCAGGGCGGCTGGTCAGTGGTCGACATGGTGACATCCTGCCGCGAACGCGCGGCCTCCATGACACGACGCGGCCGGACGTCAGCCCGGGGCGACAGCACCGCCCGCCGTGGCCTCGCGCGCGATGAACGCGCTCAGCTCCGCGATGGTGGTCATGATCGGGGCGGGGAACACCACTGTGGTGTTCTTGTCCACGCCGATCTCGACGAGGCTCTGCAGGTTGCGGAGCTGCAGCGCCAACGGGTGGGCCATCATGATGTCGGACGCCTCCCCCAGCGCTGCCGCGGCCAGGTGCTCCCCCTCGGCGTTGATGATCTTCGCCCGCTTCTCGCGCTCGGCCTCGGCCTGCTTGGCCATGGCCCGCTTCATCGTGTCGGGCAGCTGGATGTCCCTCAGCTCGACCAGTGTGACCTCGATGCCCCAGGCGAGCGTGATGACGTCGAGGATTTCCCGGATGTCCAGGTTGATCCGGTCGGTCTCGGACAACGTCTCGTCGAGGGTGTGCTGACCGACGACCTTGCGCAGCGTGGTCTGGGCGATCTGGTCGATCGCGGCGCTCACGTTCTCGATCGCGACGACCGACTTGACCGGGTCGACGACCCGGAAGTAGGCGACCGCAGCGACTCCGACGCTGACGTTGTCCCGCGTGATGATGCCCTGGGACTGGATCGGCAGCGTGACGATCCGCAGCGACACCCGATGGAGCACGTCAACGAACGGGATGATGAGCCGGAAGCCAGGTTCGAGCGTGTGGCGAACCCGACCGAACCGGAACAGCACGCCCCGCTCGTACTGCTTGATGATCCGCACCGCCATCGCGAAGCCCAGCAGCGCGAGGGCAAGGACACCACCCCAGATGTACACCGCAGCCACCTCCACTCCCGATCGTCCACCTTCAACCCGAACCTGTCGCAGCAGGCCTTGCGCCGGTCAGTCGTCGTGCCCGGCGTGGGAGCGCTTGTCCTCGGTCGTCGAGGCGATATAGACGGCCCGGTTCCCGGCGGGCTGGATCAGCACGACGAGATCGTCACAGTGGCGCGGGACTGCGATCACGTCTCGCGTCGAACCGTCGCCGGCAGCGCTCAGTGCGAACGGCGCGGTGGACGCTCCTGCCTGCTGGCCGCACACCAACGTGGCCACCACAGAGGCGATGGGGTTGACGCCGGTGCCGCGCGGCGGCGGGATCACCAGGCCGCGGATCTGCACGGTGATGTTTCCGCCTTGGCGCACGCGAACTCGGCTCGGCCCGTTGACCCACGGCGCCGCGCCGGGGTTGATGTCCGCAACCACCGGGCTGTCGGGAGCGGGCATGCTTCCGACGAGCCGGGCATTGCGCAGGACGTGACCGCCGGACGGGGTCCCGTCGGCGAAAGCAGGGGCGGCAGCGAACGCACCCACGGCGAGCGCCAAGGCAGCCGAGGTCGTCAGGGCACGGATCGTTCGAGTCGTACGCATGGTCTGCTCCTTCTCGCGGCGCTGCGAGGACCACCGGAAGCGTGGCCCCCGTCACTCAGAGACACGACCAGCGCGCGCATTCGGTTCAGTGGGCTCACGGTGTCGGTCAGGCCGCGCGGCCGATCGCCCGCAGAGTCGCTGCACGGAGGCTGTCGGGTGTGACACCGAGCTCCGTCAGCACGGCGTTGACGTCGGCGTCGTCGCACCTGAGCAGTCCGAGCAGGATGTGCTCGCTGCCGATGGACTTCGACTTGAGCCAGATCGTTTCCCGCAGAGCCAGCTGGAGGGCCTTCTTCGCCAGCTGGGACAACCGCACCCGGCCCCGACCAGTGTGGCCGTCGGGCACGGCGTCGGGGCCGAGGGACTCCGCAAGACGCTCCAGCACGACGTCCAGGTCGATGCCGACCGCCCGCAGCGCCTCCGCGTCATCCCGGGTCAGGGCGCTGCCACCCGGGGTACGTCGCCTGATGATCTCGCGCGCCGCGTCCGCGTCCAATCCCCCGTCGTGCAGGACCTCGTAGCCGGCTCCGACGCCGGGACGCAGGAGCCCGAGCAACAGGTGTGTGGTGCCTACGGGGTCGTGACCCAGCGCGCGAGCCTCCCACACCGCGTCCGAGACCACCGCGCGGGCTCCTTCGGTGAATCGTTCAAACATCGCGAGCACCTCTCTTCTTCTCCGCTGATGCGTGCTTGTGATGCACGGCTTGCTTGGTCACGCCGAGGACGTCGGCGACGTCCTGCCACGACCACCCCTGACGCCGCGCACTGGCGACCTGTGCAGCCTCCAGGGTCTCGGCCAGGCGGCGCAGCGCCGAGGCGGCCTTGAGCCCCGCTCGAGGGTCCGCACCGCTGGCTGTCGAGGCGAGCTCTGACGTCATGTCCATGCGTCAACCATAGTTGACGTTTCTTCGTTGTCAACAAGCGTTGACGAGTGGTCGCCCACCTGACCGAGGACGAGGTTCGGGACTGGTTCGCGACGGGGATCGAGCGCAGCTGGAGCGCCACTCTCGACCGTCTCAGCGCACTCGTGCGACGAGCCCTGCCCCAGCTGTGACCGACGCCGCGGTGCCTGACCGGGCGGCCCTGCCCATCGGCTCCAGCTCCGTGGTCCTTCCGTTGACCGCGGTGACCGACCACGATGTCCGGATGGACCAGAACGAGGCAGCGCAGCACAGTGCACGGGTCGCAGCGGTTTTCGATCGGGTCGCCGACACGTACGACGCCGTCGGCGTCCCGTGGTTCACACCGATCGCCGCGCGGCTGGTGGCCGAGCTGTCACCAGCGCCCGGAGAGCGAGCCCTGGACCTCGGGACCGGACGTGGCGCTGCCCTGTGGCCGCTGGCGGCTGCCGTCGGGCCGACCGGGCACGTGACCGGGCTGGACCTGGCCCCCGCGATGGTCGCCGCGACACGTCGGCAAGCGTCCGAGCGGGGCCTGGCCACGGTGAGCCTGCTCGTGGCCGACGCCGCCGACCCTGGTCTACCCGCAGCGTCCTTCGACCTCGCGGTCGCCTCGCTCGTGCTGTTCTTCATGCCGGATCCGCCCGAGGCCCTCCGCGCCTGGCACAACCTGCTGGTCCCGGCGGGTCGCCTCGGGCTCTCCACCTTCGGGTCGCGAGATGCAGCCTGGGAGGAGGTCGACGCCGTCTTCACCCCGTTCCTCCCGCCGCAGCTGCTCGACGCTCGCACGAGCGGCACGCGCGGACCGTTCGCCAGCGACGCCGGCGTCGAGGAGCTCCTGGCCGCCGCGGGCTTCACCGCTGTGCGCACCGCGAGCTTCGCGCAGACCGTGACGTTCGTCGACGCCGAGCAGTGGCGGCTCTGGTCGTGGTCTCACGGCCAGCGCTCGCACTGGGACGCGGTTCCGCAGGAGCGTCGCGGCGAGGTGCTCGCAGCGGGCGCCGAGCGGCTCGAAGCCGCGCGAGACAGCGACGGCGGGTTCACGCTGACCCAGCAGGTGCGCCTCACGGTGGGCATCCGCCCGCCCGTCGTCGACCGCGGTGCTTATCCGGGCGCCGCGACGTCGTAGCGCGCGACGGAGGCCGCTGCTGCAGCCTGGGAGTCGCGCCAGGCGAGAACGAGCATCCCGAACACAGGCGCCAGGGTGGATCATGGACGCAACGTCACCTGTCGGGAGGTCGAGATGGGATCGCATCACGAGCACGGCGCACGGCAGCACGGGAGCCCGAAGCTGGTCCGGCTGGCAACGATCGCCCTGGCGGGCGCAGCCGTCGTGAAGGAGCTCCGCACGCCGCAGGCAGATCGGGAGTGGCACGGCAACGTCGCCGGATTCGTGCCCTACGACTTCAGGTCCCCGACCGTCGCCCGGTTCAAGGAACGGCTCTGGGCACCGGACGACGAGCACCTGATCACCCCCCAGCCCTTCGGCGTCGGCTGGACCGTCAACGTCGGCAGGGTCGTCGCGCTCGTGCGCAAGGGGACCGACCGACAGCAGTAGCGCAATGGCTACGACGATCACTACCCGTTCCTCCGAAGTGCCGGACGCCACGCTGACCTACGACCTACGACGTGCGCGGCCCGTTGCCGATCGCCGACGCGACCCCGCCACTGCTCCTCGTCGGCCAGCCCATGGACGCGAGCGGTTTCGCGAAGCTCGCGTCCAACTTCCCGGATCGGGCCGTCGTGACGTACGACCAGCGGGGCCTGGGACGCAGCACCCGCAGCGACGGCACCGTCACCTCTCTGGCGCTCGTGACGGCGCGCGGGGCGACCCACTGCGGTCAGGTGCGTCGGCGCCAGTGACCGCCTACCAACCGGACATCGCCGCGCTCACTGCCTTCCCGAGCAACCACGGCGGTTTCCTCGGTCCCGAGTCCGGTCGACCCGGCCAGCCCGACGCGATCGCCGCGAGGCTCCGCGAGGTCCTTGCTGAGGCCGCGTGACCCAGCGCGGCGGCCAGACGAATCGGCTGACCACGGGCATGCGTGACCAGCGCACCCACGCCGAATGACACCCGGGGCGAGAGTCCCCGGACAGCGGTTCGCGAGCGGAGGTCCCGGCAACGGTCAGGAGATCGCGGCCCTCACGAGCTCGACGACCCGCTTCTCGACCACGGGGCTCCACTGAATGAGTGCGTATGCGACCGGCCACAGGTCACCGTCGTCGAGGTTGGCGGCGTCCTGGAAGCCCAGGGTCGAGTAGCGGTACTTGAACTTGCCCGAGTCCTGGAAGAAGAGGACGACCTTGCCGTCCGCGTCCGCGTAGGCGGGCATCCCGTACCACGTCTTTGGCGACAGTGCAGGGGCTGTCGCCGTCACCGTCACATGCACGCGCTCGGCGAGCGCACGGTCCCCCGGCGCCATCTTCTCGATGCTGGCCAGGACATCCTGGAGGCCGTCAGCCGCCTTAGCGCCCTTCTTGCCTTCGGCACGCAGCTCGGCTGCGCGCTCCTTCATGGCGGCACGCTCCGCGGCGCTGAAGCCGCCGGATTCGGTCGTGGCATCCGTCGTGGTCATTCCCTGGCTCCTTCGTAGCTCTCACCGGCTCGATCGCGCCAGCCTGACGCCGAAAGGCTCAGCCCGACCGCACCGCGCCGCTTCTCGGATCCTGGTCAGGTCGAGGGTCCGGCGGGGGCGCTCGATCGAGACTCAGGGACATCAGGTGCAGCCACGTCGAGCGGTCCGGCCGGTCCCGGCGCAGCACCCGCGACGCGGGCGATGTGGTCCGCCACGTACTTCGCATCGCGACCCACGCCGTGGATCATCGAGGAGGCCAGGGAGTACTGGAACAGCTGGCCGAGGAAGTACAGGCCGGGCTGCGTCGGGCACACGCCGCGCTCGTGGTCGGGCAGACCGTCACGGCCGATCACCGGCAGGTCGATCCAGGAGTGGTCCGGCCGATACCCGGTGCACCAGACGATGCACCTGACCGGCAGCGTCTGGCCGCCTTCGACGACGGGCAGTCCGTCGCGGGCCCCGACCACTCGTGGGACCCGGTGCACGCCGCTGGCCGCCAGGTCGCCGGTCTTGACCCGGATCAGCGGCCCGCTGTGGGCGAGGACGCCTGCCCGCGCCCGCCGACCGATGGGGGTGCCCGTCGTGAGCACGTGGGCGAAGGCCGCGAAGACCAGGAGGCTGAGGATCCGAGACGACGGGCGCTCGATCCTGAAAGGCACCTGCCCGGGGTGCCGGCCGGAAAGATGGACCTGGTGGGAGCGGGACAGCTCCAGGGCGATGTCGGCGCCTGAGTTACCCGTTCCGACCACGAGGACGTCGCCGTCGGGGATCTGATCGGGATTGCGGTACTCGGACGAGTGCAGCTGCGTGATGGCCCGATCGAGCTCGGCGCTGAAGTGCGGCGTCTCGGGTAGCCGGTCGAAGCCGGCAGCCACGATGACGTGGTCGGCCAGCAGTCGCCCGTCGTCAGTCTCGACGACGTAGCCCGTTCCTTCCCGTGCGAGGCGCCGGACCGACGTGCTCGTGCGGACCGGCAGGCGGTGCTCCACCGAGTAGCCCTCGACGTAGTCGGCGAACTCATCGCGCGACGGGAAAGACCACGGGGATCCGGGGTAGCGACTGCCGGGAAGCGCGTCGTAACGCGCAGGGGTGAAGAGTCGCAGGGAGTCCCAGCGCTGGCGCCAGGAGTCCCCGACGCGCTCGTGGGCATCGAGGATCACGAACGCGCGGCGCTGCAGGGCCAGGTACAAGCCAACGGCAAGGCCTGCCTGTCCGGCTCCGATGACGACGGTGTCGATCCGCTCGGTGACCATGGCTCCTCACCAGATTTTTGTCCGAAGCCGGTTCGGATGAAAGTAGGATAGACCCGTGACACCGACAGTCAAGAGGCGCACCTACCGCTCCGAGCTCCGTGCTGCCCAGGCGGCGGCGACCCGCGACGCGGTCCTGGTCGCCGCGCGCGAGCTGTTCACCGCTGAGGGCTACGACTGCCCGATCGCCCGGATCGCCGAGCGCGCCGGCGTGGCCGTCGACACCGTCTACACGAGCGTCGGACGCAAGTCCGCGCTCGTCCTTGCCGTGATCGACATGGTGCTGGGCGACGCCAACCAGCCGCTTCCTGCCGAGCAGCGCGGCTACGTGCAGCGCATCCGGGCCGCGACAGGGGCGCGGGAGAAGATCGCGATCTACTCCGGCGCCCTCACCCGCCTGCTCCCGGTGGTCGCACCGCTCCAGCAGGCCCTGCGCGATGCAGGTCGCAAGGAGCCGGACTGCGCCGATACCCTGCAGCGGCTCGAGGAGCGGCGAGCAGGCAACATGCTGCTGTTCGCCCAGGACCTGCGCGCCACCGGCGAGCTCCGTGACGACCTCGACGACCAGCAGGTCGCCGACCTCGTGTGGTCGACGAACAGCGCGGAGTACTACTCGCTCCTGTCCCGCAGGGGCTGGAGCTCGCAACGGATCGGCGGCCACCTTGCCGATCTGTGGACGCGCATGCTCGTCGACCCTGCCGTGTGGGTGCCGGACGCGACAGCACGGGTGGCGCGGAGCCCCGCAAGGCCCTCAGCGCTGACGTGACACGGCGGATCGACTGAGCGGCAGGCATCGACCTCAGTGCGCCGGCCACCTGGGCCGACGGTCAGCGGGCGGTCCCCTCGCCTGCGAGAACTGCGAGGGTTTGCTGCATCGATCCTGTCGGTCGGCGCTCCACGGCGGTGCAGAACGGCACGTATCTCTCCACTCCCCCGCACACTCCTCTCCCGTGACAGCACCAGCCGCCACACGAGGGAGTGGTCACCATGCGCGTCACCATGGACGAGGTACCGATGGATGTGCGCCGCAGGGCCGTGAGGGCCCTCGAAGCGGCGCTCACCTCGACACTCAGTCGTCTGGAGCTCGGCAAAGCCCGGCTCGGCGAGGAGGTCAGCCCGGTGTACCGGCCGGACCTCAAAGAGGTCGCCTACTGGGAGTTCGAGGTGGTCGGCATCACGACTGCACTCCCGATCAGCAAGGACGAGGCCAAGGAGTTCGACCGCGGATTCATCGTCGTCGCCACGGGAGCGCACGACGTCCCGATCCCCCACTTCAGCCTCGAGCTCGCGCCGCCGAGCCGCCAGCTGGAAGCCGGCTTCGGTGACGCGACCCGCATCGTCAAGCTTGACTCCCTCTGCTACGTGGCAGAGGACGAGAAGGGCACGATGCTCGGCCACATCGGCACCATGCCGCCGAAGCTGCCCACGTTGCCCCGAGCGCCGAAGTCAGCCGCCGGCTGGGCGACATCGCTCACGACATCCGGTCGCGACGAGGTCGTCGAGGACGGCGACAAGGCGGCGACCGCGCGACTGAGCCGCTCACGGACGTCGCGCCCCATCAAGGAGTACGGCCCGTGGGACTCCTGGGACGACTGCACCCGCGGCTACTCGGACGCCTACGCGCCGCACCTGACTGCGCTGGCCCAGCGGGCGACGTATCCCTGGGCGGTCGAGGCGCTCACCGACAAGTACGGCGAGGGCATCCGCGAGGGCGACACCCTCTCAGTCCCCCTGCTCGAGCGCGGCGACTTCACGATCGAGGGACCCGGTGCGGAATTCGTCTCGGCCGAGCTCAACCCGCAGCCCCTGCCTCCGCGTCTCAATCTCACGCCCCGCGACAGCCGCAGCGCCAGGGACCTCACGTTTCGTGTGACATTCCACTACGGTCGCGCGACCGAGTCGTTGACCTTCTTCATCGTGCCGTCGGGGGCACCCACCGAGATCGCCCCGACCGTGTCGCCGCTCGGACCCGTCTTCGGAGGTCGTTGATCATGACGTGGAACATCTTCTGGGCGGGCGTCTCCAACGACGAGCCCGCATACAACCAGTTCGATCAGAACGGGTGCGCAATCGGCTGCGGTCCGGTTGCGTGGGCGATCCTCTTCGGCTGGGCTGACCGCCAGGCCGCGGGCGGGAACGCCTACTGGGCCGGTCGCAACGGGCTCTACCGGCAGAATGGTGGCCGCGGGGCAGATGCGGTCGCACCCATCGGGCAGGACGCCGGCGTGCGGAGCATGATCTCGGAGCTCCACAACGATGTCGGTACGTTCTGCGCCTTCGGCAGCGGCGCGACGACACCGTGGGGCATGCCCGGCGCCTACTCGTACGTCAACGGCCGCAGCTATACGCGACTTGACACCCACTGGAACTCCTTGGGCATCCACGAGACGCGCTTGGCCAACTACGCGGCGAACTCGATCGCCTACCGTCACACGCCCGCCATCATCGGGACCGGCTGGCTCAGCCACTACCCCGTGGCATGGGGGTATGCGTGGCAGAACCGCATCGTTCGTCACACTTTCCTGCTGTGGTCCTGGGAGGAGGCCGTCACCGACACGTGCTTCTACGTCAACAACGGCTGGGGCGGCGGCGGCGCCGGCGAATGGATCGACGCCGGGACGTGGTTCGCCGGGGAGATCTACCCCTGAGGGCACGACGGCGGCGTCAGGCGTGGCCCCTTCATCGACGTGTGGGGCCATGCCTGTCTCGCTCGTCCGCACGACCACTGTCTCGCGCAGAGCCGAGGGCCCTCGGCTCGTACTGAAGGCGGACGACAACGGCCCGCACCACCAGGGACGGGCCGAATCATCAGGGCCGCGAGAGCCGCGAGACGATTCGATGCGGAACCGTCGGGAGATGTAGGCGGGCCGCGCCGGATGCCCCGCCAGGCGAGTGACCGACATGCCAAGACCTCCACCATGGCGAGCGGTCGCCGCGTTGGTGTCACCTAGCCAGCGTCTGCGCAGACCAGGACAGTGGAGGCGGCAGGAATCGAACCCGTCTGGCGGTCTCTCGAAGCCTTTCGAGAACCCGGAAGCTGTTGGCGGAGTCAACAGCGGCGCGCACCGGCGCTGAATCTCCGCGGTCGTGCGCGCGAGAGCTTCGAGGCACCTGCCAAGCCGCGAGTGGGACCATGGCAGGGGCTACGCCGCACCCGGAGGGCCCTTCGGCTCCCGTGCCTGCTCGGCCCTACAGGTCCAGGTTGGCCCCCATGATGACCGTGCGTTCGGGCGGCAGATGGAACACCTCCGTGCGGCTCGCGGCGTTGCGGGCCATCCAGACGAACAGTCGCGCTCGCCAGTCCTTCAGGCGCGAGGTGCCCTTCGCGTGCACAGTGAGGACCGACAGGAAGTAGTGGGCCGCGTCGGCGCTCAGATCGAGCTCGTGGGACTTGCCGATCGCCAGCGCGAGGCCCTTCGGGATGTCCTGGCTGTCGTTGAACCCCACCCGCACGCAGACGTGGACGATGCCGTCGTCGGCATAGCCGAGGTCGTCGACGACGACCCGGTCGACGTGATGGATGTGCGGGACGTTCTCATTGATGATCTGCACGATCACCACATGCTCGTGCAGCACGTGGTTGAAGTTCACGTGCGAGCGCAACGCGAGCGGTGTCGTCGTGCGGTTCGGGTGCGGGAACACGGCCAGGCCGGGTACCCGCGGCACGCCCGTCTCCCGGATCATCTCCACGAACTCGTCGAGCGGCCCCTCCAGCTCCTGACGCCGCTCGGCGAGGACCCTTGCACCCTTGCGCCACGTCGTCATCAGGGTGACGACGATGGCGGCGATGAGCAGAGGGAGCCAGCCGCCGCTCACGATCTTCGTGAGGTTCGCCGCGAAGAACATGGCCTCCAGGAGCCCGACGACGACGACGTAGGCGACGATCTTCCACATCGCCCAGTGCCACACCAGCTGGGCGAGCAGCAAGAACAGCACGCTCGTCAGGACGAGCGTCCCGGTGACGGCCAGACCGTACGCGGTGGCGAGCCGGCCGGAGCTCCGGAAGACCGAGATGAGCAGCAGGACACCGAAGAACAAGATCCAGTTGACGACCGGCAGATAGATCTGGCCGCCCTCCTCGCGCGACGTCTGCTTCACCGCCAGACGCGGGAGAAGGCCGAGGCGAACTGCCTGCCGTGAGACCGAGTAGGCCCCGGAGATGACGGCCTGGGACGCGATCACCGTTGCGAGCGTCGCCAGGATCACCAGGGGCAGCGTCGCCCAGGAGGGCGCGAGGTTGAAGAACGGGTTGTCGATCGTGGCCGGCTCGTGCAGGATCATCGCGCCTTGCCCGAAGTAGTTCAGCGCGAGCGCGGGGAAGACAACCGCGTACCACGCTGTCCGGATGGGCCGCGCACCGAAGTGACCCATGTCGGCGTAGAGCGCCTCAGCTCCGGTGATCGTCAGCACGACGGCGCCCATGGCGATGAACGCCGTGAACGGGTGCTCCACGACGAACGCCAGCGCATAGGTGGGCGACAGCGCGGCGAGGATCTCCGGATGCCGGACGATGTGCGGCACCCCGAGGATCGCCAGGACGACGAACCACA
>JAYTSH010000132.1:0-2196 GCA_043745755.1 Cellulomonas sp.
AGCCACGAGGGCACGAGCGCGTTGCCGCGCATGCCGACGTACCCGCGGTCGACGATGGTCGAGATCGTCGAGGCGTACGTCGAGGGCCGGCCGATGCCGCGCTCCTCCAGCGCCTTGACCAGGCTCGCCTCGGTGAACCGCGGCGGCGGGCTGGTCTCGTGCCCGGCGACGTCGAGGTCGCGGACGTCCAGCAGGTCGCCGACGGTCATCGCCGGCAGGCGCCGCTCGGCGTCGCGCTCGGCGTCCGAGGACGCACGCTCCTCGTCGCGGCCCTCCTCGTAGGCGGCGAGGAACCCACGGAACGTGATGACGGTGCCGCTGGCTGAGAACTCGGCCACCCGCGCGTCGGACGCCGTCGCCGCCAGCCGCACGGACGCCGTCGAGCCGCGGGCGTCGGCCATCTGGCTCGCGACGGTGCGCTTCCAGATCAGCTCGTACAGGCGGAACTCGTCGCCGCGCAGCTGGCCCGAGACCTGTGCCGGCGTGCGGAACCGGTCGCCCGCAGGGCGAACGGCCTCGTGCGCCTCCTGCGCGTTCTTGGACTTGCTGGTGTAGACCCGCGGCTTGTCCGGCACGTACTCGGGCCCGTACAGCTCGGCGGCCTGTGAGCGCGCCGCGGACAGTGCCTCGCTCGACAGCACCGTCGAGTCCGTACGCATGTAGGTGATGAAACCGTTCTCGTACAGAGTCTGCGCGACGCGCATCGCGTGGCGCGAGGAGAACCGCAGCTTGCGGCTGGCCTCCTGCTGCAGCGTCGAGGTCGTGAAAGGCGCTGCGGGACGGCGGGTGTAGGGCTTCTCCTCGACCGAGCGGACGGTGACGTCCACGCCCTCGAGCGCGGCGGCAAGCGTCGTCGCGGCCCCCTGGTCGAGGTGCACCGTGGACGACGAGCGCAGCTGCCCGCGGTCGTCGAAGTCCTTGCCGCTGGCCACGCGCGCGCCGTCGACCGATGTCAGGCGCGCCGCGAACCCTGCGGCGTCGGCCTCCTGCGGAGCGAAGGTGGCGGTCAGGTCCCAGTAGGCGGCCGAGCGGAACGCCATCCGCTCGCGCTCGCGCTCGACGACCAGCCTGGTGGCCACCGACTGCACCCGGCCGGCCGACAGTCCCGGACCGACCTTGCGCCACAGCACGGGTGACAGCTCGTAGCCGTACAGCCGGTCGAGGATGCGCCGGGTCTCCTGGGCGTCGACGAGCCGGTCGTCCAGGTCGCGGGTCGAGGTCAGGGCACGCTGCAGCGCCTCGCGGGTGATCTCGTGGAACACCATGCGGTGCACCGGCACCTTGGGCTGCAGCGTCTCGAGCAGGTGCCACGCGATGGCCTCGCCCTCGCGGTCCTCGTCCGTCGCCAGGTAGAGCTCGTCGGCGTCCTTGAGCAGCCGCTTCAGCTCGGCGACCTTCTTGCGCTTGTCGACGTCGACCACGTAGTAGGGCTCGAAACCGCTGTCGACGTCGACGGCGAACTTGCCGAACGGGCCCTTCTTCATCTCGGCGGGCAGCTCGCTGGGCTGGGCGAGGTCACGGATGTGCCCCACGCTGGCCTCGACGTCGTACCCGGCACCCAGGTACCCCGCGATGGTCTTGGCCTTCGCGGGCGACTCGACGATGACGAGGCGCCGAGGGGTGGAGTCGGACTTCGAGCCGGCCACGAGCCTGCCTTCCGGAGCTGGTCTGGGTGGTGTGGGGCCTTCGGTAAACGGTCACGACGGTAACGCCTGTGGGCCGAGGTCCCTGACCCACGCCCGCCAGCGGTATCCGGAGATCGCTTCCGGTTAGACTCGAGACCTTCCACCCCTGGAAAGGAACTGCCATGAAGACCTGGTTCATCACCGGCACCTCACGCGGCTTCGGCCGCGAGTGGGCGATCGCCGCCCTCGACCGAGGCGACCGCGTCGCCGCGACGGCGCGCGACACCACCACGGTGGACGATCTCGTGAGCACGTACGGCGACGCGGTGCTGCCGCTCGCGCTGGACGTCACCGACCGTGCGGCCTGCATCGCCGCCGTCCGCACCGCCCACGAGCGATTCGGCCGCCTGGACGTCGTCGTCAACAACGCCGGGTACGGCCAGTTCGGCATGGTCGAGGAGCTCAGCGAGGCCGAGTCCCGCGACCAGATCGAGACCAACCTGTTCGGCGCGCTGTGGGTCACCCAGGCCGCGCTGCCCTACCTGCGCGAGCAGGGCAGCGGCCACATCGT
>JAYTSH010000133.1:0-2794 GCA_043745755.1 Cellulomonas sp.
GCCGATCAGCTCGCCAGGGATGTTCGCCACGGCTCCGCGACCGAACCATGCTGTCTGGTTGAGGATCATCCGATGGGCCATGGCGCAACTCCTAGGACGGCCCCGCTCGCAGAGGCACGGTGTGCAGGGCCCGGGCACCCGCGTGAGCCGGGGGCCACCGGGTATTGCTCCTCCGAGCCTCCCGCGCCGCGCTCGCAGGACGTCAGGACATTCGTCCCAGATCGGCGAGAAACCGGGTCGGATCGGTCGGCGCGCTCGGGCCCAGGTCCCTACGTGACGCAGGACACCCCCCGTTCCGGGCCTTCCACGCGCGAAAACAGTTGCCTCGCGCAACCGTTCAGGTGGGTTGTCTGTAGCAACCACACATTCCTCGGCGCGACATCAGCACTCACGTGCGACAACGCCACGCCATGCATGCCCGCCGCCGCAGCCCGGCTCGACGAGCTGGGGCTGATCGAGCGGCGTGCGGACCCGGACGACTCCCGCGGTCAGCTCATCCGGCTGACCGAGCTGGGCGCCCGGCGGTCGGAGGACGTACGCGCGGCCGGCCGGGCGTTCCTGCGCAGAGCGCTGCGAAGCTGGTCGGACGAGGACGCCGCACTCCTCGCGGCGCAGCTCGCGCGGCTCGACCTCGATCTCGGCGCGCCGCCGGACCTGGACTGATCTGGCCTCAGCGGGCCCACGTCGTGCGCTGGCGGGCGATCGCCGCGATGGCATCGGCCCGGGCAGGCTCGAGCCGGGGCGGGAAGCGGCGGAAGACCCCGGGGATGTCGTGACGGGCCACGACGAGGGCATCCTCGGGCGGGGCATCCGCGCGCATCTCGATGATGCCCTGCAGCACGAGGACGGCGCGCACCGCGAGCTCGGATCCGACGGCGGAGCGGAGGACCCCCTGGACCCGCGTGGCCTCGAGCCGCGCATCCCGCAGGTACTGCACGGGGGTGCCGTCGACGTCGATGGTCCGGTCGTGGACATGGATGACCGCACCGGGGTGAGCGTGGGACGTGATGCTGAAGATGCCGCCCGGCCCGATGAGCAGGTGCTCGACGACCGTGCCCTGCCGGCCGAGCGGGACGGCGTGGACGACGTGCCAGCCCTCGTCGGTCAACCGTTCGAGCCTGCTGCGCACCGAGCCGCCCCGCTCGCCCGAGCGGGTGTCGGCGGCGGACGCGACCTCGTCGTCGAGGGCTGCCATGAGGGCGAGGTCGATGGTCGAGCCGAACGGGAGGACGAGCTCGGTGACGTCGGAGCGCAGGTACGCCTGGGCGGCGCGGCGCACACCCTCCTCGAGCACGGGCATGTCGACGCTGACCTCGCCGGACTGCAGGTCGACGACACCGACCCGCTTGCCGCTCTCCGCCGTCACGTAGAGGCGATCGGCACCAAAACGGCGCCAGCGCCTCACGATCAGGGTCTCCTCCACATCCCCATTATCGGCACCTTCGCCAGCGACCTGAACTGTTGTGGGTCGGTGCGAGCCCCCGTGATCGCCGCGGTGCGGCGTGTCGGCCCGGACGCGCCGGACGATCCGGGCACGGGGTCACGAGGCCCAGCAGCCTGCGCTCAGGTGGGGCGCTCGCTCAGGACCCGCTCGGCTCGAACGTCAGGCTCACGGAGTTCATGCAGAACCGGTCGCCGGTCGGCGTCTGGGGTGCGTCGTCGAACACGTGCCCGAGGTGCGACCCGCAACGGGCGCAGCGGACCTCGGTCCGGACCGTGCCGAGCGTCCGGTCCTCGATGAGCTCGACGCGGTCGCCCGCGAGCGGCGAGTAGAAGCTCGGCCACCCGCAGTGCGAGTCGAACTTCGTCGCGGAGCGGAACAGCTCGTTGCCGCACGCGCGACACCGGTACACGCCCTCGCGGTGCTCGTCGAGCAGGGCACCCGTGCCGGCCCGTTCCGTGCCGGCGAGCCGCAGGACCCGGAATTCCGCGGGGTCCAGCTCGACGCGCCACTGCGCCTCGTCCTTGATGACCGCGTAGGTCCGGGCGTCGTCGTTCGTGCCGCTCATGGCGCTCTCCTTCACCGAGGTTGCGCATCCGCGCGGCGCTCACAGCGCGGGCGCACCAGTCACAACAGGCCGGTCCTGCGGAGCATTCCGCGGGACCGGCCTGGTGCGTCTGGTGCTGCTGGGTACGACTGCCAGGCTCAGCGAGCGCGGCGACGACCAGCGTTCGAGCCCATCGACAGGGCGACCGCACCGTTCGACCGGCTCTGGCCGGAGCCGACCGTCGACGTGGAGCCCGATGTGGACGTGGAGTGCACCGGCCGCGACCCACCGGTCGGAGCGGACGACCGCGAGCCCGTCGAGGCGCCGCGCGTCCCGCCCGAGCCGTAGCTGCGAGCCTGCGACGACCCGCCGCCGGTCGAACCGCTGCCGGTCGAACCGCTGCGGCCACGACCGGCGCCGCGTCCCGCTGCGGAGGCGCCCGAGCGGCCGCGCGAACCACGCGTGTCGTCGCGGCCGTCGTTCTTCAGCAGACCGTGCGCCTGAACCTGTGCGGCAGTCGGCACGACGTGCGCCGCGACCTCGCCGACGAGCTCGGCGACGACCCGCGACCCGGCGCGCACCGACTGCGGCTGGACCGTGATCTTCGCCAGGCGGGCGAGCGTACGCATGTCTCCGGCCTGCTCGGGGAGCATGACCGTCACGACGTCGCCGCCATGGCCCGCGCGCGCCGTCCGGCCCGAACGGTGCAGGTACGCCTTGTGCTCGGCCGGCGGGTCGACGTGCACGACGAGCTCGATGTCGTCGACGTGGATCCCGCGCGCGGCGATGTCGGTCGCGACGAGCAC
>JAYTSH010000134.1:0-2481 GCA_043745755.1 Cellulomonas sp.
CCCGCGCACGGGCAGCTCGACGGGCGCCGGGTGCTCGGGGTCGGGGCGCTGCTCCTCGGCGTCGAGGAGCTCGAACACCCGCTCGGCCGAGGCCACCCCGGACTGCAGCAGGTTCATCATCGAGGCGATCTGCGTGATCGGCTGCGTGAACTGCCGGGAGTACTGGATGAACGCCTGTACGTCACCGAGCGAGAGAGTGCCTGTGGCGACCTTGAGCCCGCCCACGACCGCCACGATCACGTAGTTCAGGTTCGCGACGAACCCCATCGCGGGCATGATGATGCCGGAGATGAACTGGGCCTTGAAGCTCGCGTCGTAGAGGTGCCCGTTCTCCGTGTGGAACGTCGCCACGGCCTCCCTCTGGCGCCCGAAGACCTTGACCAACGCGTGCCCGGTGTACATCTCCTCGATGTGCGCGTTGAGCGTGCCGGTCCGGGCCCACTGCGTGACGAACTGCGGCTGCGAACGCTTCGCGATGAGCATCGTCACGACGATGGACAGCGGCACCGTGACGAGTGCCACGAGGGCGAGCAGCGGCGAGATCCAGAACATCATCGCGAGCACACCGACGACGGTGAGCAGCGAGGTGATGAGCTGCGAGAGCGTCTGCTGGAGGGTCTGCGCGATGTTGTCGATGTCGTTGGTGACACGGCTGAGCACCTCGCCGCGGCCCTGGCGGTCGAAGTAACCCAGCGGCAGCCGGGACAGCTTGGCCTCGACGTCCTCCCGCATCCGGTACGTCGTGCGCTGGACGACGCCCGTGGTCAGGCGCGCCTGGAGCCACCCGAAGAGAAAGGACCCGACATAGATCGCGAGCACCACAAGGACGATGGTGCGCAGGTGCGTGAAGTCGATGCCCACCCCGGGCACGACGTGCGTACCGCTGAGCAGGTCCGCGTAGGTGTGCTGGCCGTTCGCGCGGAGGAGCTCGATCGCCTGATCGTGCGTCGTCCCGGCGGGAAGGCGCGTGCCGAGCTGCTTGCCGAGCAGACCCTCGAAGATGACGTCCGTCGCCTGGCCGAGGATCTTCGGCCCGCTCACGACGAGCGCAACCGACGCGATGCCGAGCCCGATGATCGTGCCGAGGCGCACGCGCTCCGGGCGCAGGACGCCCAGCAGCCTCTTGCCGGACGCGCGGAAGTCCATCGATTTCTCGCCGGGCAACCCCATGCTCATCATCGGCCCGTGACCCCGACCGCCTCCGGGCGGACCGGCGGGCCGTGCTGGTGCTGCCGGCTTCTGCTGTGTGCTCATGCTGCCTCTTCCGCGGAGATCTGCGAGAAGACGATCTCGCGATAGGTCGGGGACGAGGCCATCAGCTCGGCATGGGTACCTGCTCCGACGACCTCACCGTCCTCGAGGACGACGATCTGGTCGGCGTGCCGGATGGTCGCGACGCGTTGGGCGACGATCACGACGGCTGCGTCGCGAGTCTCGGGGACCAGCGCCGCTCGAAGCGCGGCGTCGGTCGCGAAGTCGAGTGCCGAGAAGGAGTCGTCGAACAGGTAGATGCTGGGTCGGCGGACGAGCGCCCTGGCGATCGCCAAGCGCTGGCGCTGCCCTCCCGACACGTTGGTGCCGCCCTGCGCGATCGGCCCGTCGAGCCCCTCGGGCATGGCTTCGACGAACTCGCGCGCCTGGGCGACCTCGAGCGCGTGCCAGAGCTCGTCATCGGTCGCGTCGGTGCGTCCGTAGCGCAGGTTGGACGCCACGGTGCCGCTGAACAGGTAGGGCTTCTGCGGCACGAGCCCGATCGAGCTCCACAGGTCGTCCGGCGCGAGGTCGCGGACGTCGATCCCGTCCAGGAGCACGGCTCCGCCGGTCACGTCGAAGAGGCGAGGCACGAGGTTGACGAGCGTCGTCTTGCCCGAGCCGGTCGACCCGATCACAGCCGTGGTCTTCCCGGACTCGACGACCAGGTCGATACCGCGCAGCACCGGCTGCTCCGCGCCGGGGTAGCGGAACTCGACGTCGCGCAGCTCGAGGCGTCCTCGGCGCGTCACCGGCAGCGAAACCGGCGCGACTGGCGGGAGGACGGAGGACTTGGTGTCGAGCACCTCGCCGATACGCTCCGCGGACACGACCGCGCGGGGCACCATCACGAACATCATCGAGGCCATCATGACCGCCATGAGGATGTACATGATGTAGCTCAGGAACGCCGTCAGCGCACCGATCTGCATCTGGCCGGAGTCGATCCGTTGGGCGCCGAACCACATGACGGAGATGCTCGAGGCGTTCATGATCAGCATCACGACCGGGAACATGAGCGCCATCAGCCGCCCGACGCGCAACGACGTCTCGAACAGGTCGGTGCTGGCTGCCCCGAACCGCACGGACTCGCGCCGTTCGCGGACGAACGCGCGGATGACGCGGATGCCCGCGATCTGCTCGCGCAGGACCCGGTTGATGGCGTCGATCTTGGTCTGCATCACCCGGAAGTAGGGCACCATCCGGGACACGATCAGCGCGACGGCAACA
>JAYTSH010000135.1:0-10863 GCA_043745755.1 Cellulomonas sp.
GGCGACTCGGCGGTCAACCCCGGCGCGCCGATCATCTGCTGCACGGCGGAGATCCTCGCGAACATCACGCTGCGCCGCGGCGACGACGCGGACGTCGGCCAGGTCGTCATGGACGAGTTCCACTTCTACGCCGACCCGCAGCGGGGGTGGGCGTGGCAGGTCCCGCTGCTCGAGCTGACGCACGCGCAGTTCATCCTGATGTCCGCGACACTCGGCGACGTCGGCTTCTTCGCCGAGGACATCGTGCGTCGCACCGGCGTGCCGGTGGCGGTCATCGCGGATGCCGAACGGCCCGTCCCCCTGACGTTCTCCTACGCGGTCGAGCCGCTCCACGAGCTCCTCGAGGAGCTCGTCCGCACCCGGCGCTCCCCCGTGTACGTCGTGCACTTCACCCAGCGCGAGGCCGTCGAGCGAGCTCAGGCACTCATGTCGATGACACTCGCGAGCCGTGAGCAACGCGACCAGATCTCCGACGAGCTCGGCGCTTTCCGGTTCGGCTCAGGGTTCGGCAAGACGCTCTCGCGACTGCTGCGCCACGGGATCGGCGTCCATCACGCGGGGATGCTCCCCAAGTACCGGCGCGTCGTCGAGCGCCTGACCCAGAAGGGTCTGCTGCAGGTCGTGTGCGGCACCGACACCCTCGGCGTCGGTATCAACGTCCCGATCCGCACCGTCGTGCTCACGTCGCTCGTCAAGTACGACGGCGTGCGCATGCGGCACCTGTCGGCGCGCGAGTTCCACCAGATCGCCGGGCGCGCGGGCCGGGCCGGCTTCGACACCGTCGGCGAGGTCATCGTGCTCGCCCCCGAGCACGTCATCGAGAACCGCAAGCTGCTCGCACGCGCGGGCGACGACCCGAAGAAGATCAAGAAGATCGTCCGCAAGAAGGCACCGGAGGGCGCGGTCAACTGGACGGACAAGACGTTCGAGCGGCTGCGTGACGCCCCTCCGGAGCCGTTGACGTCGAGCTTCAGCGTGACCCATGCGATGGTCCTCAACGTCCTCGTGCGCCCGGGCGACCCGGTGGCCGTCATGACGCGCCTGCTCACCGACAACCACGAGCCGGAGGGCGCGCGCGGTCTGCACGTCCGCCAGGCTGTCGCCGTCTATCGTTCGCTGCGCACGGCGGGTGTCGTGGAACGAGTGCCGCTGCCCGACGACGGGACCGGCCACGTGCACCGCACGGTCCGTCTCACGGTCGACGTCCCCGCGAACTTCGCGCTCAACCAGCCCCTGTCGCCGTTCGCGTTCGCCGCGCTCGACCTGCTCAACCCCGAAGACCCCGCCTACGCGCACGACGTCGTCTCGGTGATCGAGGCCACGCTCGACAACCCGCGCCAGGTGCTGTCCGCGCAGGAGAACAAGGCCCGCGGTGAAGCGGTCGCCGCGATGAAGGCGGACGGCCTCGAGTACGACGAGCGCATGGCGCTGCTCGAGGGCGTGACGTACCCGCGTCCGCTCGCCGAGATGCTCGGCGCGGCGTTCTTCACCTATCGCCGCACCAACCCGTGGGTCGCCGACCAGGAGCTCTCCCCCAAGTCGATCGTCCGCGAGATGCACGAGAAGGCGATGACCTTCGCCGAGTACGTGCAGGTCTACTCGCTCGACCGGACCGAGGGCGTGCTGCTGCGCTACCTCGCTGACGCGTACCGGGCGCTGCGTCAGACGGTCCCCGAGGAGGCGCGCACCGAGGAGCTGAGCGAGCTGATCGAGTGGCTCGGCGAGCTCGTCCGACGCACCGACTCGAGCCTGCTCGACGAGTGGGAGCGGCTGCGCAACCCGCTCGACGAGACCGGCGCGGACGCACCCGGCGGGATCGACGACGACACCCCGCCGGCCATCACCACCAACTCACGCGCGTTCCGGGCGCTCGTGCGCGGCGCGATCTTCCGTCGCGTCGAGATGGCGGCCCGCGAGCGCTACGCGGCGCTCGGTGCCCTGGGCGACCTCGACACCGAAGGTGCAGCGTGGGACACCGACCGCTGGGCGGACGCGCTCGACCCGTACTACGACGACCACGACGAGATCCTCACCGGCTCCCCGGCCCGCGGACCGGGCCTGTTCCAGGTCAACGAACGGGCCGCGACGTGGGAGGTCCGCCAGCTGCTCGACGACCCGGCGGGCGACCACGACTGGCGCATCGACGCCATCGTCGACCTCGTGGCGTCGGACGCGGCGGGCGAGGTCGTGCTGCGGATCGCCGCGGTCGGGGCGCTCTGAGCTGTGGGGCGGCGTCGCCGGTCCTGCGCCGACGTGGTCGAGCAAGGCAAGCCAATCCTGCGTTTGTGCAGGTCAGGGCAGCCAAACCTGCGATGACAGGACTGCGCGCGCCCGCTACCCTTACCGCGTGACCACTCAGGCGATCCCGGACCTTCGTCCCACCCGCATGGTGATCGACGGCGCGAGCGCCACGCGGCTCAACTGGCTCCGCGCCGCCGTCCTGGGCGCCAACGACGGCATCGTCTCGATCGCCGCACTGGTGGTGGGTGTGGCGGCCGCCTCCTCGTCGCTGTCCGCCATCGCGATCTCGGGTGTCGCCGGACTCGTCGCCGGCGCCCTGTCGATGGCCTCGGGCGAGTACGTGTCGGTCAGCAGCCAGCGTGACGCCGAGCGCGTCCTCATCCAGCGGGCGAAGGAGGGCGGCGGCTCCAGCGAGCACCACCTCACGAACGCATGGCACGCGGCCGGCGCGTCGCTCGGCGCATTCGTCGTGGGCGGGGTCATCCCGCTCGTCGCCGTTCTCGCGACGCCGGCGGCCGCGCGGGTTGCCGCGACGTTTGTCGCTGTCGTGGTCTCGCTCACGCTCACCGGCTACATCAGCGCACGGCTCGGTGGCGCACCCGTCGCCCGCGCGATGGCTCGCAACGTCGTCGGCGGCGGTCTCGCCATGGTGATCACCTACGGCGTCGGCAACCTTGTCGGGCTCGCGTTCTGACGTACGAGCAGGCGCTCGCGCGCCGTAGCCTGCTTGGGTGAGCAGGCCCCACCACACGCCAGCAGGCACACCCGCACTGGTTGCTCTTGTCTCGGCAGGCGTGCCGCACACCGCGCACGTCTACGAGCACGACCCCTCGACCCCCGTGGGCTACGGCCTCGAGGCGGCCCAGGTGCTCGGCATCCCTCCCGAGCAGGTCTACAAGACCCTCATGACCACGGTCGACGGCGCACTCACGGTCGCCGTCGTGCCCGTGACGGGCATGCTCGACCTCAAGGCGCTCGCCCAAGCCGTCGGCGGCAAGAAGGCCGCCATGGCCGACAAGAGTGCCGCGGAGCGGGCCACCGGGTACGTCGTCGGGGGGATCTCCCCGCTCGGGCAGAAGACTGCGCACACGACAGTGGTGGACGAGACGGTGTGGCTGTTCGACACGGTGTTCGTCTCGGGCGGTCGGCGCGGCCTCGACGTCGAGCTCGCGCCCGACGACCTCGTGCGCCTGACGGTCGCGACCGTCGCGGACATCGCCCGCGGCTGAGCTCGCCTCCCTCAGCGGCCGTACGCCGCAAACGCCCGATCCGTCGGCACGATCTGCTTGCCGAGCGGCAGCAGCGAGATCGGGATGAGCTTGAGGTTCGCGATCGCGAGCGGGATGCCGATGATCGTCACGGCGAGCGCGGCCGCGGTCGTGAGGTGCGCGATCGCTATCCACACCCCGGCGACGAGGACCCAGATGATGTTGCCGAAGACCGACCAGCCGCCTGCGTCTGGCTTGTCCACGATCGTGCGACCGAACGGCCACAGCACATAGCTCGCGATCCGGAACGAGGCGATGCCGAACGGGATCGTCACGATCAGCACGCAGCACAGGACGCCGGCCAGCGCGTAGCCGACCGCGAGCCAGAATCCCGCGAGCACGAACCAGATCAGGTTGAGGAGCGTCTTCACAGCCCCCACTCTCACCTACCGGGGGCGCCTCCGACATCGGCGATCACCCTGACCTGGGCGCCGATCACTCCAGGGATCACCCCGGTAGGGTGTCTCCTCGTGATCTCCGACGACGCACGCGACGACGTCGCGAGCGCCCTGGCGCGGGTCCGCGACCGGATCGCCGCCGCCGAGATCGCCGCCGGCCGCCCCGCGGGGTCGGTGCGCCTGCTGCTCGCGACCAAGACCGTGCCCGTCGAGCTGGTCCGGGCCGCGCTCGAGGCGGACAGCCTCGCGCGGGCCGACCTGGACGCTCGTGGCGGCGAGCACGGCCCGATCGCTCCCGTCGTCCTCGGGGAGAACCGTGTCCAGGAGCTCGTGGCCAAGG
The DNA here is from genome assembly GCA_043745755.1 of Cellulomonas sp. Classification (GTDB taxonomy): domain Bacteria; phylum Actinomycetota; class Actinomycetes; order Actinomycetales; family Cellulomonadaceae; genus Cellulomonas_A. Next base: position 4,248 of record JAYTSH010000135.1, read on the forward strand.
CGCCGCTCCTCAGCGGACTGTCGCCCGAGCTGCACCTGATCGGACCGCTCCAGTCGAACAAAGTCGCTGCGGCGTGCCGCTGGGCGTCGTGCATCGAGTCGGTCGACAACCACGGGCTCGCGAGCCGGCTCGCTGACCGCGCAGTGGCGTCCGGCCGCGACCTCGACGTCTTCGTCCAGGTCAACGTCTCGGGAGAGACGACCAAGCACGGCGTTGTGCCCCAGCGCGCGGTCGAGCTCGCCGTACAGGTCGCGGCGCTCACAGGCCTGCGGCTGCGCGGCCTCATGACTGTCGGCGCCAACACGCCCGACCAGTCGGCGGTCCGGGCCGGTTACACGCTGCTGCGCGAGCTCAACGAGGAGATCGTCCGCACCGCAGCGGTCGGCACCTCGGGTGCAACCGGGCTGTCGATGGGCATGAGCCGCGACCTGGAGCTGGCGATCGCCGAAGGCGCGACGATCGTGAGGACCGGGGCTGCGATCTTCGGCAGCCGCCCCGCCTGACGCCCCGCAACGGCGGTTCCACAGCGCCTCACCCACCCCGCTGGTTTCAGGCCAGCGACCGCGAGCGTCCGGTCCCAGCCACGGCGAAGGGCCGGGCCGTCATCGCGGCCCGGCCCTCCGTCAGGAGATCAGCTCGCGGCGCAGCTCACCGCAGCCGAGGAGCTCGGCGCGATACCGCTGCCCACGAACCCGTAGGTGGCGCTCGACCCGGAGCCGAGCGGTCCGTTCCAGGCTGCGTTTGACACGGTCACCGTGGTGCCGGACTGGGCGTAGGTGCCGGACCAGCCGCTCTGGACCGAGCCGCCGGCGGGCAGGGAGAACGAGGTCTTCCAGCTGCCGATCATGGCGGTGCCGGCCTTGTCGGTCACGGCCGCCTGGTAGCCGCCGGGCCACGAGTTGCTCACGACGAGCGCCGCGGTGCACGTCTGGCCGGTCGGGGCGGTCGTGGTCGGCGCGGGCGTGGTGGGCGCGGGCGTGGTGGGCGCGGGCGTCGTCGGCTGGACGCCGCCGTAGATCTTGGCGGTCACGGCCGTCGACTTGATGCCGTTGACCCCGTTGAGCACCTTCTGCCCCCACGGCGACAGCTGGGCGGGGTTGAAGCTGAGCACCATGTCGAGCACAGGGTCGGAGTTGCCCGACCACGACCAGCCGTAGTAGCCGATGTTCCGCGTGACTGCCTCGGCCATGACCGTGGCGTCGTCGACGTCGGCGGAGCTGGACCGGTAGCCGAACTCGCCGATGGTCAGGGGCAGTCCCTTGGCCTTGAACGCGTCGAGGTAGGTCGTGATCGAGGACGCGGTGGTGTCGACGCCGTCCATGTGGATCGAGAACAGGGTGTTCGCGTCACGGTCGGCGGCGGCCACGGTCGCCGCGCTGTCCCGCATGATGTTCTTCCAGTCCTGACCCCACTCGGGGGCGTCGACCACGATGTTGTGGTGCAGGCCTGCGGCGCGCAGCTTCGTGATCGCCGCGGCCGTGTCCCCGGCCCACGTGGTGTTGGCGGTGTCGTTGTTGCCGAAGGGCTCGTTGCCGACGTTGATCTGGATGTAGTCCTCCTGGCCCTTGAGCACGGAGGCCAGCGAGATCCAGTAGTTGGCGGCGGCGTCGAGGCTCGCCGCGGCGCCCTCCTCGCCGTAGCCGGTCGTGTCGTGGTCCTCGAGCATGCAGATCAGCTTGTTCGCCTTGCACAGGCTGATGATGTGTGCGACGTCGGCGGCGTCGTCCTTGGTCCAACGTGTGCCGTCGGAGAGCACGACCCGCAGCGCGTTGGCGCCGGCGGCGCGGATGGCGGGGATCGCGGTCGCGGTCTGCGCCGTGTACCAGGTGTGCGCGTGGCTGACGCCGCGGGCGACGAACGGGGTGCCATCCTTCTCGACCAGCTGGGTGCCCGACACGTGCAGGCCGGGGGCCGTGGCGGACTGCGCTGCCGTCGACAAGAGTGGATGCACCCACCCGCCGTTCCGTCGGCCGACCGACGGGCGGGTGCGACCTCACACAACCAGGTCGGACAGGCGCCCTCCACTGCCCTCAACGCTTCACACCCGGGCTGAGCTCAGGACGTGCTGCGCGCGCTGGAGAAAGCTCGCGGTGGGTCCGAGCGCCGCCATCCTCTCGGTGCTCGAGATCGTGGTGCCGGGCGCGGTCGGCGTGCTCGTGATCGGCGACGAGATGGCCTACGGCATCCTGCCGGGCGTCATTCTGGGGCTGGCGGTGGATCCGCGGGTGCGTCGTGCTCGCGATGAGGCCCGCCAACGAGGCCACCGGTCACCGTAGGGACGCGACCGCCGCCCACGCCAGCGCAGTGTCGACAAGCTCAGCCCTCAACTGGTGTGGTAGCGCTTCCACGGTGACCCAACCGAACCGCTCGGCCATCCCTTCGACGTCAACGATGTCGAGCAGCCCGCCGACGATTCGACCTGCGTACACGATGCGGATCGCGTGGGTGTCGGTCGACGCCGAGCGACGGTTCGGCGGGACGAGGGAAGCACGCCACGAGTCGACCCCGAGCACGTCCCGGACCTCGACGACGAGCGACGTACGTGTCAGGACCTCGCGCCGGACCGCGGTCGGCGGGTCCTCCCCGAACTCGAGCGCACCACCGGGAAGCGTCCACGCGGGTCCGTTGGGGCTGCGCCACCGCTCGAGCAGCACCCGGCCGTCATCGACACAGAGCGCGTAGGCCGCGACTCGTGTCGCGCGGTCGCGCCCCCCGACGGTCCCCTTCATCGCACTCCCTCCGAGGCGCGGCCACGATGCCGCGCTCCGGCACGCTATCAGGACCCGATCGCCCCGCAGAGCGCCTCGTCCGCGTCGACGCCCGTCAGCGGGGTGATGCCCGGGACAGGCACGTGGCGAGCAGGCGCGCCCGGGGCTGCGGTCACGTCGGGGACCGGGGCCGAGCCCGTCGCTGTGCCGGTGCCCGCCACCGAGGTGGGCGCAGGGGCAGGCGCAGCCGTCTCCCCTGCGATCGGTTCGGCGATCGGCCCGGCGATCGGCTCGTCGGCGGCGATCCGCCCCCACAACGTGGGCGCGTCGCGGGTCCACACGATCCGGCCCTCGGTCCCCGGCCCCCACGGCACGGTCACGAACGTGACGGCCGACGGCTTGACGTCCCGCAGCCGCCACGCCCGTCCGGGCAGCCCCGCCGCGAGCGCGTCGGACATCGTCAGGGAGCGCGTGCCCGCGTCGAGGAAGCGCGCGAGGCTGATGGGGCTCGTCGGGACGTCTGCCGACAGGGTCTTGCGCAGGACGGCCGCGATGAACTTCTGGTGGCGTGCGATGCGCTGGACGTCGGAGCCGTCGCTGCCGGTCACGTACCGCGCACGCACGTAGTCGAGGGCCTTCGGACCGTCGAGATCGTGCCAGCCGGCGGTGAGGTCCAGCGCGGTCTTCCACTCGTAGTCCTTGAGCGCCGTCGGGACGCACACCCGGATCCCACCGATCGCGTCGACCATGCCCTGGAACCCCGCGAAGTCGACCAGGGTGAACTCCGTGACCGCCAGGCCCGTGACGGCGGGGATCGTCGACAGCGTGCACGCCGCCGCCAGACCGACGTCGCCCGCGCTCCCCCCGATCGAGAACGCCGCGTTGAACTTGTCCGTGCGAGGCCGCGACATCCGGCCCGCCGGCTCGCGATCGAGATGGCACGCGGGGATGAGCGCCTCCGAGTCGCGCGGGATCGATACCACATCGACCCGGCTGCGGTCTGCCGAGACGTGGACGACGATCGTCGTGTCAGCCCGCATCCCGTCGACCTCGCCCCCGATCGCCGCGTTCTCGCCCGCCCGCGAGTCCGAGCCCAGCATCACGAACGTCACGGCTCGCCCCGCCGACAGGTCGGCCGCGGGACGGTCGGTCGGTGCACCGGGCGGCGCGCCGATCAGGCCGTCGAGCGATCCCACCGTGGCGACGTTCCCGCGCAGGTGGGACAGGGCGAACGCAGTCGCAGACCCGCCGAACGTGAGCACTGCGACGACCACGAGCGCGACGTGCCGCAGCGCCGTCGTGCGGTCGCGCCGGGCGTTCGAGTGGCGCGGCAGATCGGACGGCGGACGGGGCCGCGCCAGATCAGGCATGGCCACACGCTAGGAGTCCGACGGCCGGCACGTGCCTCGTTGCTGTGGACGGTCTGTGAAGATGCGGTGCTCACAGGCGGCGCGGATCAGGGGACGCGCGCGGTCCACTCCGGGGTACCGAACTTCGTCTCGACCAGCTCGGACGCACGAGCCAGCTCGTCGCCGCGCAGCGCACCGTCGATCGTCGTGTAGCGGGACTGGAAGTGCGCCTTGAACGCCTCGATGACCTGCTCCCGGGGGAGCCCGGTCTGCGAGCGCACCGGGTCGACACGCTTGTTCGCGCTGGTCGTGCCCTTGTCGGACAGCTTCTCGCGACCGATCCGCAGCACCTCCAGCATCTTGTCGGCGTCGATGTCGTACGCCATGGTCACGTGATGGAGCACCGCGCCGCCGGCAAGTCGCTTCTGCGCAGCCCCGGCGATCTTGCCCGCGGGTGAGGCGATGTCGTTGAGGCCCGCAGAGGCAGCCGTGACCCCGACGTCGGCGAGCGCGCCGAGCACCCAGTCGTCGAGGAACGCGTACGACTGCTCGAACGACAGCCCGTCAACCAGGGACGCCGGGACCACGAGGGAGAACGTGATGCAGTTCCCGGCCTCCATGAACATCGCGCCGCCACCCGAGATGCGCCTGACCACGGTGATGCCGTGCCGTGCCGCGCCCTCGGGGTCCACCTCGTTGCGAAGCGACTGGAACGAGCCGATGACGACGGCGGGCTCGACCCACTCCCAGAACCGCAGCGTCGGACCGCGCCGGCCGGCAACCAGCTCTTCGCTCAGGACCTGGTCGAGTGCAGCGTGGACCGCGGCGGGCAGAGGACCCGAGTGGATGAGCTCGAACGTCAGGTCCTGCCACGACGTCGCGTGACCGAGCGCCCGCCGGACGGCGATCGCGACCGCCTCCGGGGTGAAGCCCACCATCGTCACGGCGGTGGGCAGGGTGCCGTCGGCGTCGGCCGCCGCGAGCGCCTGCTCGATCACGTTCGCCAGCTCGGGCACTCGCGCGTCGGCGGCTTGCCCGACGAGCGCCGCGTCCATGACGGCCAGGGCCTCGTCCGGGTCGAGGAAGAAGTCCCCGCTGACCGCGACCGAAGCCAACCGACCGTCGACGACCTCGACCTCCGCAGCGACGAGCTTGCCACCGGGCACCTTGTATTCTCCGCGCACGTCTCCAGCCTAGGTGCCCGGATGTTGGGCCTGTTCCGACGTGCTGGCTACCGTTCCGACGTCATCGCGGCGCTATGCCGAGATGGTGCAGACCCCAGATCGTCGAGTCGGTGAGCGCTTCCCACGACGCCTCGAGCAGGTTGGGGCCGACCCCCACGGTGCTCCACGACGTCTTGCCGTCACTCGTCTCGATGAGCACGCGCGTCACGGCGTCGGTGCCGTGCATCGCGTCGAGGATGCGCACCTTGAAGTCGATGAGGTCGAACTCCTCGACCTCGGGGTACACGTGCACGAGCGCCTGGCGCAGGGCGTGGTCGAGCGCGTTGACCGGGCCGTTGCCCTCGCCGGTCGTGACGAACCGCCGGCCGCCAGCATGCAGCTTGACTGTCGCCTCTGCGGTCGCCGCCGTAGCCCGCCCGCCCTGGCGTTCGACGATCGAGCGCCAGCTCTCGACCTGGAAGTACTCGGGTCGCCCACCGTTGAGCTCTTCGACGAGCAGGAGCTCGAACGACGCGTCCGCGGCGTCGTACGTATACCCGTTGGCCTCGGCATCCTTGACGCGGTTGGTGACGCGCGTCAGGAGCTCGCTCTGGCCGGCCAGATCGAAGCCCAGCTCACGACCCTTGAGCTCGATCGTGGCGCGTCCGGCCATCTCCGAGATGAGCATCCGCATGTCGTTGCCGACCGCGATCGGGTCGATGTGCTGGTACAGGTCGGGATCGACCTTGATCGCGCTCGCGTGCAGTCCGGCCTTGTGCGCGAACGCGCTGGCCCCGACGTACGGCTGCCGCGCGAAGGGGGCGATGTTGGTGATCTCGCTGATCGCGTGCGCGATCCGCGTCATCTCGCGCAGACCGCCCTGGCCGTCCGGACCCTTCGCGAGCAGGTCGCGGCCACCCTTGAGCTCGAGGTTCGCGACGACCGCGAGCAGGTCGGCGTTGCCGGTGCGCTCGCCGTAGCCGTTGACCGTGCCCTGGACGTGCGTGCACCCGGCGGCTACTGCCGCGAGCGAGTTGGCGATCGCGCAGCCCGAGTCGTTGTGCGCATGGATCCCGAGGACCGCGTTCGGGCGGACCGCGGCGCGGATCTCGGTGACGACCTGGGCGACGCCGTCGGGCAGCATCCCCCCGTTGGTGTCGCAGAGGGCCACGACCTCGGCACCCGCCTCGAACGCGGCAAGCACGGCCGACCGGGAGTACTCCGGGTTGTGGCGGTACCCGTCGAAGAAGTGCTCGGCGTCGACGACGACACGACGCCCCTCGCGGACCAGCAGCTCGACGGTGTCGGTGATCATCGCGAGGTTCTCCTCGCCCGTCGTGCGCAGCGCCCGCTCGACGTGCCGCAGGTCGCTCTTCGCCACGAGTGTCACGACCGG
>JAYTSH010000136.1:0-3782 GCA_043745755.1 Cellulomonas sp.
TGCTGCTCAACCCCGGCCGGGTCCTGTCCAAGACCCAGATCCTCGACCACGTCTGGCAGTACGACTGGGGCGGCGACGCGAACATCGTCGAGTCCTACATCTCCTACCTGCGGCGCAAGATCGACCAGGTCGAGGGTCCGGACGGGACGCGCGTCGTCCCGCTCATCCAGACGAAGCGGGGGGTCGGCTACCTGCTGCGCCTCCCCAGCGGTTCGTGAGCGGTCCCGACGCGCCCCGCGGGCGGATGCGACCGCCCCACCTGCCGCGCGTCCGCGGCTCGCGGTTCGCACCGCTGGCGGCCCGGGTCGGCGCACGGTGGGCCCGGGTGCCCCTGCGGGCCCGGCTCGTGGGCATCATCACGGTGCTGCTCACGGTCGGCCTGCTGGTCGCGGGCGCGACGACCGCGACCCTGCTGCAGCGCTACCTCGTCGGGCGCGTCGACACACAGCTCGAGACCGAGGCGTCGAGCCTCGCGATCCGGCAGCTCGACGCGCTGCTGCGCAACGGCTGCAACCAGGGCGGCACCTCGCTGCTGCCGAGCGACTACACCGTGATCTTCCGCTTCACGGCAGTCGCGGGCCAAGATGCCACCGAGACCGTCCAGGACTGCGGTCGCAGCGTGACGTACCAGAAGTCCGGCGAGCCGAAGCTGCCCTCGCTCACGGCCGACGAGGCCGAGGCGCTCGGCGGTGAACCGTTCACCGTCCCGAGCACACACTCGGACTCGTCCTGGCGTGTTGTGGCGTACCCCCTGGGTGTTGGCGGCTTCTACACCGGCACGGTCGCGGTCGGGCTGCCGCTCGGGGACATCCAGCAGACGGTCGAACGGATCGTCCTGCTGCTCGTGTCGAGCGGTGCCGTCATCATCGTCATCGGCGCGCTCGCCGGCGGCTGGGCCGTGCGCCGCTCGCTGCGACCCCTGCGGGAGATCGAGGGCACGGCTGCCGCGATCGCCGCAGGCGACATGACGCGCCGCGTGCCCCCTGCGCCGTCGTCCACCGAGGTCGGCCGGCTCGGTGAGGCGCTGAACGGCATGCTCACGCAGATCGAGCAGGCGTTCGACGCGCGCACCGCCTCCGAGGGCCGGATGCGCCGATTCGTCGCGGACGCCTCCCACGAGCTGCGGACGCCGCTGGCCGCGATCCGCGGGTACGGCGAGCTGTACCGCATGGGCGCGCTCACGGAACGCGACCAGGTCGACGACACGATGCGGCGCATCGAGCAGTCGGCGACCCGCATGGGCGGCCTCGTCGAGGACCTGCTCGCGCTCGCGCGCCTGGACGAGCGGCGCCCGTTGCGGTCCGACGAGGTCGACCTCGCGGTCCTGGCCGCCGACTCGATCAGCGACCTGCATGCGCTCGACCCCCACCGCCCGCTGAAGATCCAGCCGATCGACGGCACCGACGGGCTGCGCTCGTGCATGGTCGTCGGCGACGAGCGGATGCTCCGGCAGGTGCTGTCGAACCTCGTCGGCAACGTCGTCGCCCATACCCCTGCGGGCACCGGGGTCGAGATCGCGCTCGGGAGCCGCGACGGCTCGGCAGTTCTCGAGGTCCGCGACCACGGCCCAGGGATCGACCCCCAGCACGCCGCACGCGTCTTCGAACGCTTCTACCGGGTCGATGCCAGCCGGAGCAGGAACGCCGCAGGGCTGGGGACGGGCGGGGGCGCGGGTCTCGGCATGGCGATCGTCGCGGCGATCGTCGCGGCGCACCACGGCGACGTCGACATCGAAGAGACGTCCGGCGGCGGCACGACCGTGCGCGTGACGTTGCCTGTCGTCCGGCCGGGAAGTCCACCTGCTGGACCGGTGACGGCACCTCCGGGCGCCCCTTGAGCCTGACGGCTACTACGATGGCTCGGCTCAGAAAGCAGATCGTTCACAGAGGGTGGTTCATGGAAGTCCACGAGGCACCACAGTGGTTGCTGGCTGCGTTCGTCCGGAGCGCGGTCGGCGCCGGGGCGACCGCGGAGCGCGACGACATCAAGGCAGTCGGCGAGAAGCTCATCGACAAGTGGTCGTCGCCGGGCCGGAGGTTCCACAACCTGCGACACCTGGTCGATGTGCTCGCTCGCGTCGACGAGCTCGCCGAGGAGACCCACGAGCCTGACCTGGTCCGCCTGGCGGCCTGGTACCACGGCGCGATCTTCGACGCTGCCGACATCGCCGCGTACGCGAACCGTGGGGGGGAGGACGAGGTAGCCAGCGCGCTGCTCGCCCGCACCGACCTCCTCGCGCTCGGCGTGCCCGAGGCCCGTGCCGCGCGCGTGCACGCCCTGGTGAACGCCCTTGTGCGGCACACCCCGAACCCGACCGACTTCGACTGCGCCGTCCTGTGCGACGCCGACCTGGCGATGCTCGCGGCCGACCCGCAGCGGTACAAGGTCTACCTGCACGACATCCGCGCGGAGTACGAGCACCTGCCCGTCGAGCACTACCTGCGCGCGCGCCTGCGGATCCTGCGCAAGCTCATCGCGCGGCCCAGCCTCTTCGTGAGCCCGCTCGGAGCGGCATGGGAGGAGCCCGCCCGGCAGAACCTGTCCGCGGAGCTGCAGCGCCTCGAGAAGGAGCTCAGCGCGATCGAGGCCGTGTCGGTCAACGCCGGTGGACCCGCGGCGGAGTCCGCCCTGTCGCACGTCGAGCCGCCCACAGCCGCCGGCTGAGCGAACCTGCCCAGCACGAGGCCCGGGTCTTCCTCGCGTGCGGGCACAGCTCCGTAGCGTCCGTGCTCCCACGAGACGAGGAGGTCACCCATGAGCAGGTTCGAGGTCGACAGCGCGCAGGTCGCGCAGGCAGCCGCCGCCGTCCAGGCACGCACCGCGGCGGTGCGCGCGGAGGTCGCGGCGCTGCAGCGGCAGCTGAACGAGCTGCAGAGCACCTGGCGCGGCGGCGCGGCCACCGCCTTCACCGGCGTCATGACCGAGTGGTCAGCGACGCAGTCGCGCGTCGAGCAGGCCCTCGACCACATCACGACGGCCCTGCACACGGCAGCGCGCACCTACGCGGACGCCGAGTCCCAGGCGTCGCGACTGTTCATGCGCTGATCAGCTCGACGCGCCGGGCACCGTAGATTCAGACCATGGCGGTGCTGGTCGATCCCCCGATGTGGCCCCAGCACGGGCGGCTGTGGGCGCACCTCGTGAGCGACGAGTCGCTCGACGAGCTCCATGCGTTCGCCGCCCGGGCTGGGATCCCGGCGCGCGGGTTCGACCACGACCACTACGACGTGGCCGACAGCCTGCACGCCGAGCTCATCGCGCTCGGCGCGCAGCCGGTGAGCCCGCACGAGCTCATCCGGCGCTTGCGGGCGTCCGGCCTGCGGGTCCGCAGCCGCGACCGCAGCCAGCCCGGCACCTGACCAGAACGGTGCCCGACAGGATCGGCACGGGCAGGATCGGCACCACGACGGGGTCGGCACAACATCTGGGTCGGCACAACATCTGGGTCGGCACCACGACAGCCCCCCGCACGAACGAACGACGGGCCGGTCACCTCGCGGTGACCGGCCCGTCGTTCTGTGGATCGTCGTGCAGTGCAGCCGAGGCTGCGGGGTTACCTCAGCGGATCAGAACCCGCCGCCGAAGTCCTCGCCGCCACCGCCGCCGCCGGCCGAGGCCTTCTCCGGCTTGTCGGCCACGACGGCCTCGGTGGTGAGGAAGAGCGCGGCGATGGACGCCGCGTTCTGCAGCGCGGAGCGCGTGACCTTCACCGGGTCGTTGACGCCGGCGAGGAGCAGGTCCTCGTAGACGTTCGTCGCGGCGTTGAGGCCGTGACCCGGGGG
>JAYTSH010000137.1:0-2120 GCA_043745755.1 Cellulomonas sp.
ACCCCTCGGGACGACGCGTCCACGCACGTGGCGACCGGCGAGCGTCGCGGGCGGTAGTGTGCGCGCGTGGGCACTGACCGGGCGACTCCCGGCTCTCAAACTTCACTCCGTGAAGCCAACCGGGCCCGGATCGTGAGTGCAGTTCAGCAACGGGGCTCCCTCACGCAGGTCGAGCTGGCCGGTGTGACAGGGCTGTCTCCGGCGACCGTGTCGAACATCGTCAAGGAGCTCACCGCGATCGGTGTGCTGCACACCGCGCCCACCTCGCGCAGTGGCAGGCGCGCGCAGCAGGTCACGCTCGCGCGCAACCTCGGGCTCGTGGCCGGGATCCACTTCGACACCAGGTCGCTGCGCGTCGCGCTGTCGGACGTGGCCCACCGCATCGTCGCCGAGCAGCGCATGCCACTCTCACCCGACCACCGGGCCGACGCGGGTCTCGAGCGAGCAGCCCTGCTGCTCACCGAGATGGTCGAGTCCGTCGACGCGAGCCTGCAGGAGGTGCTCGCGGTCGGGGTCGGGGTGCCCGCACCCGTCGACGTGCGCACGGGACTGGTCTCGACGGTCGGGATCCTGCGGGGCTGGGACGGTGTCGTCGTCCCGGACGTCCTCGAGCAGCGCCTCGGCATCCCCGTCTATGTGGACAACGACGCCAACCTCGGCGCGCTCGCCGAGGTGCGGCTCGGCGCGGCCCGCGGTCGCCGGGACGTCGTCTACCTGCGCGTGTCGTACGGCGTCGGCGGCGGGCTGATCATCGGCGGTGACGTCTTCCACGGGCGCTCGGGCATCGCGGGGGAGATCGGGCACATGATCATGGCGGACGACGGCCCGCTCTGCCGGTGCGGCAACCGTGGGTGCCTCGAGACGTTGATCGGAGGTGCCGTTCTGCTCGCGGAGCTCCAGCCGAGCCACGGGCACCTCACGATGCGCGACATGATCGCGCGCGCCGAGGAGGGTGACCCCGACTGCCGTCGCGTCATCGCCGACGCCGGTACGCACCTCGGTCGGGCCGCCGCGAACGTGTGCAACCTCTTCGACCCCGAGCTGGTCGTCGTCGGCGGCCAGCTCGCCGAAGCGGGGCCGCTCCTGCTCGACCCGCTCCGCGCGGTCCTGGCAGAGCGGGTCCTGCCCAGCACCGCGGGGCCGGTCGACGTCGTCGAGGCCGAGCTCGGAGCGGCTGCCGAGGTCCGGGGGGCGCTCTCTGTCGCGCTCGACCGCGCCAGCATCGCCGGCTCCCTTGCGGTGACGGGATGAGCCCGCGCCGCCAGGTGCGCGCCCTGACCGTCGCGGTCGCCGCCCTCGTCGTGCTCGCCGGCTGCGCGACGCCCGCCGTGCAGTCGCGATCGGCCGACACGATCGCGCTGCTGCTGCCCGAGTCGAAGACGGCGCGGTACGAGAGCTCGGACCGCCCGGCGTTCGAGGCGGTCGTCGCCACCCGCTGCCCGGAGTGCCGCGTGCTGTACGCGAACGCCGACCAGGACGCGGCCCGCCAGCAGCAGCAAGCGGAGTCGGTCCTCACGCAGGGTGCGAACGTGCTCGTGCTCGACGCCGTCGACGCCGCGGCGGCCGCGAGCATCGTTGCGGCGGCCAACGAGCGCGGCGTGAAGGTCATCGCCTACGACCGTTTCATCGCCGACGCACCCGTCGACTACTACGTGTCGTTCGACAACGAGCTGGTCGGTCGGCTGCAGGGCGAGTCGGTCGTGCGCGCACTGGACGCGGTGACCCCCGCCGGCGACGGCCGACGCGGTGTGCTCGTCGTCGGCGGTGCGGCGACCGACCCCAACTCCGCCCAGTACCGCGCAGGGGTGCTCGCGGCCTTCGAGGGTCACGACATCGACGTGCTCGCGTCCTACGACACCCCCGACTGGAGCCCCGACAAGGCCCAGGAGTGGGTCGCGGGCCAGCTCACCCAGTTCGACGGCCGCGTCGCAGCGATCGCTGCGGCCAACGACGGGACCGCAGGCGGGGCGATCTCGGCGATGAAGGCAGCAGGCCTCGACCCCGTGCCGCCGGTCACTGGCCAGGACGCCGAGCTCGCTGCGGTCCAGCGCATCGTGTCGGGGGACCAGTACATGACCGTCTACAAGGCCATCCGGCAGCAGGCCGGCATCGCCGCCGAG
>JAYTSH010000138.1:0-1780 GCA_043745755.1 Cellulomonas sp.
CGCGACGCGCAGCACAGCGCGCTCCACCGCGAACTCGGGGTCGCGGCTCGCGCCCTTGACCTCGGCGTCCGCCTGCGCGACCGCCGTGATCGCCGCCGCGAGCGCCTCGGGCGTCCAGCGCGTCAGGTCCCTCAGGGCTCGGTCCACCTGCCACGGCGCGAGTCCCAGGTCACGGACCGCCGCCGAGCCGCGCCCGCGCGTCGCTGCGACTTTGGCGAGGATGCGGAGCTTGGCCGCGAGCGCCGCCACGATCGGCACAGGATCGACCCCGGTCGCCAGGGCGTGCCTCAGCAGCGCGACCGCCTGCCCGGCATGCCCCTCGACAGCCGCGTCGGCCACCCGGAAGCCCGTTGCCTCGATGCGGCCACCGTAATACCGCTCGACGACATCGACACCGATTGCACCTGTGGTGTCAGCTGCCAGCTGGGCGCACGCCGACGCGAGCTCACGCAGGTCGCTGCCCACCGCGTCGACCAGCGCGCGCACCGCAGCGGCGTTCGCGCGGCGTCCGGCGCGTCGAAGCTCCGCCGTCGCGAACGCTGTCTTGTCGGAGTCCTTCTTCACTGGCTCGCACGCCACGACGGCGCACTCTGCGGTGCGCAGCGTGTCGAGCAGCTTCTTGCCACGCTGCCCTCCCGCGTGACGCAGGACGAGAGTCACGTCCTGCTGCGGTGCCTCGAGGTAGGCGAGTGCGTCCGCGATCAGCTCGTCCGTCGCGCGTTCCACCCCGGCAACGACCACGACGCGGTCCTCGGCGAAGAGGGACGGGCTCGTCACCACTGTGAGCGTGCCTGCCGCGTACTCGCTCGCGTCGAGACGGGTGACCTCGACGCCCGCGTCGCGCTCACGGGCCAGCCCGATGAGACGGTCGACGGCCCGGTCGGCGAGGAGCTCCTCGGCGCCGGACACGAGCACGACGGGTGCGAGCTGCGCGTCGTCCCACGCGAGACCGGCAGCCTCCCCGCCGGTCGGGGGTCTGCCTGTCATTCGGGGGGATCGCGTCGCGGGTGGCACGCACCAAGAGTGCCATGACCGCCTGACGGGCACGTTCGCGCCAGGAGTGCCGCGCGGCACCGGCTGCGTCGGACTGCGTCGGACGTTCGCGCAGGACCAGGGCGAGAAGCGCAGCTGTCGCGACAGCGAGCAACGCTGCACCCAGCGGGCCGGCCAGCCAGGCCACCCGTGCGCCGGGCAGCGCGACCGCAGTCCGTGCAACAGCACCGATCCACCAGCACGCCGCGCCCGCGACGGCCGCGAGCACCGAGGCACCTGCCGGCCACCACGGTGCGACCAGAGCTGCGAGCAGCCCGACGACGGTTGCCGGGGCGACAGCCAGGTCCGCGACGATGTTCGCGGGCACCGCGTAGGTCGAGACCGTCGGACTGAGCAGGATGACGACGGGTGCGCAGACGCACTGCGCAGCGATCGGGACCGCGAGCGCATAGGCGATCGGCGTGCCGACCGCGCCCGACCAGCGAGCTGCCAACGGCCTCGCAAGGAGCACCAGCCCGGCGGTCGCCAGCACCGACAGGACGAAACCGATCTCTCCCGCCAGCCACGGGTCGGCGACGAGCAGCACGACGACCCCGGCGCTGAGCGCCGGCATCGCCCGAGCCGGCCGCCCGAGGACGAGCCCGGCGACGCCGACCGCACCCATCGCCGCGGCGCGCAGCACGCTGGCGCCCGGATGGACCAGCACGACGAAGCCGGTCAGCGCCACGACGAGAACGACCACCCGCAACCGCCGGTGCATCCGCAGGGCGCCCGCGCAGACCAGCAC
>JAYTSH010000139.1:0-2558 GCA_043745755.1 Cellulomonas sp.
GACGTCGCGCTCTGGCGCTTCTCCCCGACGCTCGTGCACGGCGACCTCACGGCGGAGCACGTCCTGACCGCCGGCGGCGCCGTCACCGGGATCCTCAGCTGGGGTGACGCGAAGGTGGCCGACCCCGCCGACGACCTGTCGTGGCTCCTGGTCGCCGCACCGCAGGAGTCCGTCGACTCGATCATGGAGGCGTACCAGCTGCGCCGGACCGAGCTGCTCGACCCGCACCTGACGGACCGCGCGCTGCTCGCGGGCGAGCTCGCCCTGGCCCGGTGGCTCCTGTACGGCGTGCGCGCTGGTAACGACGACGTGGTCGACGACGCGGTGCAGATGCTCACCGAGCTGGACGAGCACACGACCGACGCCGACCAGCCGGCCCGCTCCCTCAGCTGACCAGGTCGGGGGCCGCCTGGGCTTCCAGGGTGCTGCCTGGCTCCGCGGTGCTGCCTGGCTCCGCGGTGCTGCCCGGCTCCGCGGTACTGCCCGGATCCGCGGCCGCGCGCTGCTCTGCGGCACCGACCAGCAGCTCGGTGATCTCGCCCTCGTCCAGCAACCGCTCGGGCCGGACCGTCCGGCCCACCCCGACGTAGCAGAACGCCGCACCCACGTGGTCGAGCGGCGTGCCTTTCCACCGCGACCACGCGAGCCGGTACACCGCGAGCTGTAGCTCCCGCGCCGCGACCTGGACCGGGTCAGACGGCGGCGCGCCGGTCTTCCAGTCCACGACGACGACCGCACCCGGCACGTCGGGACGGTCCGGGTCGGCGAACACCGCGTCGACGCGTGAGCGCAGGACGTAGCCCGCGACGGACGTCTCGATATCGACCTCGACCTCGAGCGGCGTGCGGTCGGCCCACCCGGTCGCCAAGAAGGCCGCCCGCAGCGCTGCCTGGTCGGCATCGACCCGGACCGAGTCGTCGTCAGCCCCCGGCAGCGCGTCGACATCGACCAGCGCGGCCGCACCGAACCAGCCTTCGACCCAGGCGTGGAACGCCGTGCCGCGCCGGGCCTGCGGGGACGGCTCGAGCGGGATCGGCCGACGCAGAGCGAGCGCGAACGCCTGCGGGTCGGCGGCGAGGCGCACGACGGCCGACGCCGACAAGTGCGCGGGCAGCTCCACGTCGTTCGACGGCGAGGCGGCCCGGTCGCGCTCGTCGAGCAGCACGTCCGCCAGGTGCTCCCAGCGCGCACCTCGGAGGTCAGGCAGCGCCGCGTCGTCGAGCGCTGCTGAGCCGAGCGTCGCGAGTGCCAGCACCGCGCGGGTCTGCGGTGCCGCGGCGATCGCCGTCCGGACGGCCGCGGCAGCGGACTCGACCGCGGAGCGCCTCGGCGGCGGCGAGCCGTCCACTGTGGCCCCGAACGGGTCGGCGGGCCACAGCGGCGGCGTCTGGGCCCCCGTGCGCGGGTTCGACTCGCCGTCGGACGGCTCGGCGGACCAGTCGTCGGCGGCCACCAGGCCTGCCTCCGCGAGCTCGGTCAGGAAGAGGGAAGGGCGCCGGGAGCCGGTGCCGTCGCCCCACCACGCACCGGTCAGCAGCAGCGCCGAACGAGCCCTCGTCATCGCGACGTAGGCGAGCCGGCGCTCCTCGGCGACCTGGTGATCGCCGGCGGCCAGGAGGAACCGGCTGCGTCGGCGGTCGAGGTCCTTGGGGTTGTCCGCACCCGCATACGCGAAGGTGGGCAGGTCGGCTCGGTCGCCACGCAGCGGGTAGGGCAACCGGCCGAGACCCGTCAGCCACGCCGAGTCCGACGGGCCGTCCTTACCCGTGGTGCGCACGGCCGGAAGTCCTCCGTCGACGAGACCGGCGACTGCGACGACGTCCCACTCGAGGCCTTTGGCGGCGTGGATGGTGATGAGCTGGATCGCATCGGGGTCCGGTTCGGTGACGGGGAGGTCGAGTCCGTTCTCGTGGGACTGCGCGGCCGCGATCCACGCGAGGAACGCGCCGAGGGTCGGGCTGTCGGCGCCGTCCGCGAACTGCACGGCAACGTCGCGGAACGCGTCGAGGTGCGCCCGCGCCCGCCCCGCCGTCGCGCCCGCGCGTGCGGCCACCTCGATGTCCAGCCCGAGCAGCCGCTCTGTCTCCCCGAGGAGCTCGGTCAGTGAGAGGTAGGTGTGCGAGCGCAGCGTGCGCAGCAGCTCGGCGAGCTCGACCAGACGCACCCGGCCGACCGCGGTCAGCGACCGCCCCGAGTGGCTGTGCCAGCCGGTCGGCGGCAGCTCGTCGAGGGCATCGACGATGCTGCGCTCGTCCACGACGTCGCCCTCGACCGGGACGGCTCTCTCGCTGGTCGCTCCCCCGGCGGCCGGCCGCCGGCGCTGTCGGCCGAGCCCGGCGGCCTGCTCCGCCGACCACGCGCCGAGCGCATGCAGGTCTGCCGCGCCGAGGCGGGTCCGTGCACCGGTGAGCAGCCGCATGAGCGCGTCCCCGCGGGAAGGGTCGTGGGCGGCCTGCAGCGCGGCCACGAGGTCGACGACCTCGGGCGTCGAGAGCAGCCCGCCGAGCCCGACGACCTCGACGGGCAGCCCGGCGTCGCGCAGCGCCCGACGCAGCACG
>JAYTSH010000140.1:0-3281 GCA_043745755.1 Cellulomonas sp.
CCGCCGACCTCGACCTCGCCGCGGAGGGACTCGCGGCCGGCGGTGCGATGGTGGGCATCGCGATCCGGCTCCCGGTGGCCACGCTCGACGCGGCACGCCTCATAGCGCACGACGAAGGTGTCAAGGTGACGGCAATGCTCCGGGAGTGGATCGACCAGCGCGTCGCCGAGCGCGTGGACGACGCACGTGTGGTGTCGGTCGGCGACCTGCGGCGCCTGATCGCGCACCGCGCTCAGGACCCCAGGCCCGGCCGCGACGTCGGCGGTGACGAGCTGCACGCCGTGGTGGGCCCGCCCGCGCAGTCGACGACAGCCGGCGGCGCTCGGTCGAAGTCCAGAGAGGTCGTGAAGGCGAAGGCAGCGGACGGCGGCAAGCCCAAGGGCAAGGCGGCGGGCGGGACGAAGTCCAGGGCGAAGTCCAAGGCGAAGTCGTCCGGTCACGGGTCAGGCAAGGCCGGTCCGAAGGAGGGCTGAGCAACGGTCGGACCATCATGCGGGCCGGTCAGGGCTCCTCCCGCTGATGGTCTCCGGTGGCTCCGTCGATGAGCTTGCGCACGACGTCCAGGTGGCCGGCATGGTCGGCTGCCGCGCGTGCACGTCCGTAGCAGGCCAGGATGTCCGCCGTCGACTCGTCCGGGCCGACGCGGAGATCGGCGTCGTCATCGTCCGGGTCGAACGGCAGAGTCTCGGTCACGCGGCCGAATGTCTCGCAGACCAGCGAGCTCGACCGCCGACGTCGAGGGGCTGCTCAGTACCGCGAAGCGATCTGGTGCAGTGCGCCGATGACGACCCGGGCCGACCGCTCGGCGGCGTCGTCGACATGGGTCAGGAAGTCCGCCCCGGCGGCCGGGCCGCACAGGTCGGAGATCCCTCGGACCGACAGGAATGGCACGCCGTACAGGTGGCTGGTGTGCGCGAGCGCCGCCGATTCCATGTCGGTCGACAACGCACCGGGGAAGGCTGCCCTGATCGCGTCGACGGTCGAGGCATCGATGAAGGCGTCGCCCGAGATCGTGGTACCCGCGAGCACGCGGAGATCAGGGACGTCGGCGCCGAGCGCGGCCTCGAGGAGGTCCTGGTCGCCCGTGTACGTCTCGGGCATCCCGGGCACCTGGCCGAGGGCGTACCCGAACGCTCGCGCATCGGCCCCCGAGTAGAGGTAGGTCGCGCCGACGACGACGTCACCCACGTGGACGTCCTCGCCGACGCCGCCGGCGCTCCCGGCACTGATCACGACGCGCGTGCTCGTCGCGCTGATCGCGACCGCCGCAGCCGTGGCCGAGTTCACCAGGCCGATGCCGCACTGGACGAGGAGCACGCCGCGGCCCTCGAACGAGAGCAGCCGATGCACGGCGTGGCCCACCTGGGACGCCTCGCCCACGAAGTCGGCGCGGTCGACGAACGGCGCAGACTCGTCCGCCATCGCCGTCACGATGACGGCGTCGACAGCGATCATGCGGTCACCGTGCTCCACTCGCCGCGTGCCGCGAGGAAGGTGCGGGCCGCCGCCTGCGCGCCCTCGAGGGTGTGGTTCGCGCCCCAGCCGCACTGGACCTCGTTCGCGGCCGGGACCTCGGTGGCGACCAGGACGTCCTCGAGCGTCGCCTGCACCAGGTCGAGAACCGCGTCGAGCTCCCACTCGCCCTGGAGGATGAGGTAGAAGCCCGTCTGGCAGCCCATCGGCGAGAAGTCGATGACTTGGGTCGAGTGGTTGCGCGAGTGCTCGGCGAACAGGTGCTCGAGCGAGTGCACGACGGGCATCTCGAGGTGGGCACTGTTGGGCTGCGTGAACCGCACGTCGTACTTCTGGATGACGTCCCCGGCCGGCAGGACCTTGGCGTCAGCGAGACGCACGTACGGAGCGGCGACGGTGCGGTGGTCGAGGTTGAACGACTCGACGTTCATGCGGGGCTGGTTCACGTGCGGCCTTCTCTGTCGGTGAGCGGTGCCGGGAGCTCACGACTCCACGGGGACCGACGGTGCGCTGTGCCGCCGGCGGACAACGATCATTGTGCTCCACCGCACCAGCGTGGGCAGCAGAGGGTCAACGATGACGACGACGCCCAGGACCGCGACGGCGAGGGCCATCGATGCGGTCACGTCGGTGAGCCAGTGGTAGCCGAGGTAGAGCCTGCTGGTCGCGACCGCGATCGTGCCCACGGCGCTGACCGCGAGACCGACGACGGCCGTACTTCTCGTCGGACGCCAGGTCCACAGCAGGTAGCTCGCGACGAGAAGGAACGTCGCCGTCCCCAGCGTGTGCCCCGACGGGAAGCCGGCATTCGTCTCGGGTGGGGCGACCATGACCGCAAGCGGTGGCCGGGCGCGCCCCACGAGCACCTTGATGCCCGACGCTGCGACCACCGCGAGCGCCATCGCACCCCCGAGCAGCAGCGCGGGTCGCGCCCGCCGCGTGCGCCACGCGATCCCGAGAGCGAGGACGATGACGACCGGGGCGAGCACTGTCGGGTCAGCGAGCCACGAGACCGCCTGGAGCACAGCGGTCGCGGGGGCCGACCGGTGCGACAGCAGCCATGTCAGCACGGGGGAGTCCCAGACGCTGAGGTCGCCGTGCTCGTCGACCCCGTCGAGCACGGCTGCGAACGCGAGCAGGCCGACGACGAGCGTCGCGATGCCAGCGGCTGTCTGCCGGGCGTGGGGGAGGGGAGCTGATCGGGCGGTAGGCATCCGAGCAGTCTGGACCGGTTGGCTGGAAGGTTGCTGGACGAGCGCGTGCGTCGGTGAGCGGGACGAGTCAGCGCCCGCGGAACTGATCGATCAGCCGCCGTTCGCGCTTCGTCGGACGGCCTGCACCGCGGTCACGCTGCGGTACTGACGGCACTTCCTCGCGCGGCGGCGGGGGAGGGGTGTGGTCGACGAAGACCTCTGCCGCGACTGCCGCGCCGACGCGCTTCTCGATCACCCGGGCAACGACGACCACGCGCTCTTGCCCCTCGCCGCGCACGCGGACCTCGTCACCGACCTTGACCGACGTCGCGGGCTTGGCCCGGTCCCCGTTGACCTTCACGTGCCCCGCCCGGCATGCAGCTGCCGAGAGCGCACGGGTCCTGGTGAGGCGAGCCGCCCAGACCCAGCGGTCGACGCGCGTCGAGACTCCTGGCGATGATGTGGTCATGAGGACGTCCGCGTCGTGAAGTGCTCCCGGACCGTGTGCTCGGCCCGCTTGCCGAACATGCAGAAGTCGCGGTCGGTCGCCGCGCCGGCCTCGTCGTACAGCGGAGTCGGCCAGTCCCACAACACGAACCCGCGGACCCACGGTCG
>JAYTSH010000141.1:0-12837 GCA_043745755.1 Cellulomonas sp.
TGTCCGAGGTCGGCTTCCCGTGCGCGATCAACCCCGACCGGCGCCTGCGCCGCCATGCGCAGACCGTCGGGTGGCCGATCCGGGAGTTCCGCGGCCGGCGTCGGGCCGCTCGTCGCAGCGCGAACCTGGCCAGCCTCGCGGGCCTCGCGTGGGTCGCGGGTCTCGTCGTGCGGACGATCCGGCGCAGCGCCCGGCTCTGAATCACTCGCGTCTCCCCCGGGTCCACGCGCAGCCGCTAAGGTCGGCGGCGTGAGTCAACGGGTGCGGCGCGCGACGGTCGAGGATGCCACCGAGCTCGCCTGGCTCGCGGCTGTCACCTTCCCGCTCGCGTGCCCGCCGGGGTCGACGCCCGCGGACCAGCAGGCGTTCATCGACGCCGTCCTGTCGGTGGAGCGCTTCACCGAGTACCTCTCGGATCCCGCGCGGCTGCTGCTCGTCGCGCACGACGCCGAGGTCCGCGAACCGATCGGCTACACGATGCTCGTCGAGGGCGAGCCGAACGACGCCGAGGTCCGCGCCGCGATCACGCTGCGGCCGACCACCGAGCTGTCGAAGTGCTACGTGCTGCCGGGTCACCACGGGCAGGGCGTCGCCTCGGCGCTCATGGCCGCAACCCTCGACGCCGCCCGCCGCACGGGCGCGCACGGGATCTGGCTCGGCGTGAACCAGCTCAACGAACGCGCCCGGGGCTTCTACCGACGGTCCGGGTTCGTGCGCGTCGGCACCAAGCACTTCCAGGTCGGCAACCGCCTCGAGGACGACTTCGTCCTCGAGCTCGAGCTCTGAGCGGGACGCCGCGAGCCAAGGCAGCCGCCAGCGCACGCCAGCCCCACCCACCCATCAGCCCGCGTCGGTCCGCTGCTCGTCGGCGGTCGTCAGCACGGGCCACCCGTCGGCGCCCCATGCGACCTTGCGGATCGCCAGCTGGAAGTCCCCGCCGAGGTGCGTCGCGTAGAGGTGGAACGCGAGATACCCGTTCGAGTACGACTCGCCACCCGGGCCGACCATGTCACCACGCGTCGCGAGCAGCCGACCGCCACCGTCGGCGGCCATGTCCGCGCCGGACCGGTCCACGTACGGTCCCGTGACCTCCCGCGAGCGGCCGACCACCAGGTTGTACGTGGACGCGCTCGCACGGCAGCACCGGTCGCGCGAGACGAACAGGTCGAAGCAGCCGTCGCGGGGCACGATCGTCGGCGGCTCGATCGCGTTCGGCGGCACGGTGTGGGACGCGAGGTGCACCGGGGGAACCGAGAGGTCGGCGGGCATGCCGCTCGGCCACTCGAGGCGGTTCAGCTGGATGCCGCCCCAGAACGACCCGAAGGCCATCCAGGGCGCGCCGTCGGCGCCCTCGACGATGCCGGGATCGATCGCGTTGTAGTCCCACGTTCAACTTCGTCACCAACATCAAACAGCTCTCCACGCAGAACGCCGGCCTGTACCGGCGCTGGCTCGGCAACTCGTTCCTGTAGCCTTCGCGATGCTGCTCGGCTCGGTGATGGTGCTGCTGAACCCTTCGGCGTCTACCTCATGCGCGTGTACTCGCAGGACGCGGTCCTGGACGAGATGCTCGACGCGGCGCGCGTGGACGGTGCGGGCGAGGTCCGCACGTTCTGCTCCGTGGCGCTCCCGCTGCTCAAGCCGGCACTCGTGACGGTGCTGCTCCTGTCGGTCGTCGGCACGTGGAACAACTACTTCCTCCCGCTCGCGGTGCTCTTCGACACCAAGTTGCTCCCGGTCACGGTCGGCCTCGGTGCCTGGCAGGCCCAGTCGACGTCCGGTGCTGCCGGCACCCAGCTATGGAACCTCGTGGTCACAGGGTCACTCATCTCGATCATCCCGCTGATCATCTCGTTCCTCGCGCTGCAGAAGTACTGGCAGAGCGGGCTCTCGCTCGGCAGCATCAAGTAGCCGGCCCGCTCAGCAGGCACGCCGCTGCCCCGTCAGCTGCCCACCGGAGTAGACCCGGTGCGCCGTCAGCGGGGCTGCGGTGCCGTAGAGCCGCGAACGGCGATCGTGTACTGCGCGACGATCTCGACGGAGGGGCGCCGGGCGCCGCCCGCGGCGATCTGGTCCACGAGAAGCTTGACCGCCGTCTGCGCGATCTCCTCGCGACCGGGGACCACCGACGTCAGCGGCGGCGAGGAGTAGCTCGCCTCGTCGATGTCGTCGAAGCCGATCACCGCGACCTGACCGGGCACGTCGATGCGTCGGTCGTGCAGCACGTGCATCGCGCCGAGCGCCATCGCGTCGTTGAGGCCGAAGACGGCGTCGAGCTCGACTCCTGAGTCGAGCAGCCGGGTCATCGCCTCAGCGCCCGTCGAGCGGTGCCACAGCCCAGCATCGCCGAGGAGCGCCGGGTCGAACTCGATCGCGGCACCCTCGAGCGCCTGGCGGTAGCCGCGCTCGCGCAGAGCGGCCGAGCCCATCATCTCGCCGGGGTGGGTGCCGATCAGCGCGATGCGCCGCCTGCCGAGGTCGATGAGGTGCTCGGTCGCGGCGCGCGACGCATCCACGTTGTTCATCGTCACATGGTCGGCCGGACCACCGAAGATGCGCTCGCCGAGCAGCACCATCGGGAAGTCGACGTCGAACGACGCCTTGTCCTGCTCGCCGAGGTCCAGCGGTGAGAAAATAAGGCCGTCGGTGAGGTGGCGGCGCTGGCCGGAGAGGACCTCGAGCTCACGCTGCCGGACCGCGCCGGTCTGCTCGATCAGGACCGTGAGGCCGACAGCGTCCGCCGCGCGGATCACTGAGTCCGCGAGCTCCGCGAAGTACGGCAGGCTCAACTCCGGCACGGCCAGCCCGATCATGCCGGTGCGGCCCTTGCGCAGGTTCCGTGCGGTGATGTTGACCCGGTATCCGAGCTCGCCGATCGCAACCTCGACCTTCGCACGTGTGGCGGGACGGATGAACTGGTAGCCGTTCACGACGTTGGACACCGTCTTGATGGAGACCCCCGCCAGCGCCGCGACGTCGTGCATCGTCGCCGTGCCCGCACGCCTCGGAACGTTCACCCTTGCTGCCTTCTCCGCTGTCCTGAACGCCCGTCGACTGTCCTGAACGCCCGTCGACGCGCCGGTCGGCGCCTGCGCGCACCCACCTTGCCAGAGCCACGCGGCCACGGGGGCCGGTTCGCTCGTTGTCGTCGGTGGTTCGGCGGCCATCCGAAGACTACATCGTTGCAGAGGCGCCTTGGGCCGGACGCGGCTCAGGCCCGACATCAGCCGGGCCTGAGCATTCCGCCTACCGCAAGAGCGGTCAGCTCACTTCTTGTTGCGACGCTGGTGGCGCGTCTTGCGAAGCAGCTTGCGATGCTTCTTCTTTGCCATCCGCTTGCGGCGCTTCTTGATGACGGAGCCCATAGGTCCTCACTCACTTCCGGTGGGAGCGCATGCGCTCCGGGTGGTCGTCCGATCGACGCGCGGCGCGGTCGATGTTCACACGGATGCTCACAAGGTCGAGACGCCCACGCACGGGAAAGTCCTCCACTACCTTACGGGATCACCGGGGAGCTGCGCGACGAGCTCCCGCGGGGCCGACCGCCGGACCCGCGGAGCCGACCGCCGGACCCTGAGCCGGACCAGACGGCCCGAAGTGGTGCGTCAGGAAGTCATGCGCTCGGTGTCGATGACCGCGGTCGCCAGGTAGTGGTCAAGCGCGTCCTGCGGCACCCGGAACGACCGACCGACACGCACCCCAGGCATCTCACCCGAATGGAGCAGCCGGTAGACGGTCATCTTCGACACACGCATGACGTCGGCGACCTCGGCGACGGTCAGGAACCGCACGCGCGGTGGTTGCTCGCTCGACATGGGTCGCTCTTCCGCTGGTACCGGCCTGCGATCCGGCATCGGCGGCCAGTGACGCGGGCCGCGCGATCACCCTAGGGCCTGATGTGGCTCGAGTGAAAGGGGTGGCCAGAGTGAAAGTGCACGTCAGTCGCCGACGAGCCGCACAGTCTGCGGGGTCAGTCGTGCTCGGGGTCGAGCCCCAGCAGCGGGAACACCGCAGCGCGCGTCGCTCGGATGGCGCGGTCGACGTCGTCGGACGGGTCGTAGCCCGCTGCCCAGGGGCGGAACGCTGCCGACTCGCCATCGGTCATGTGCTCGGGTCCGCGCCGTCCGTACCGGCGCACGACCTCCTCCTGCCACTCCTCGGGGACGCGCGCGGCCGGGTCGACCGGGCGGTGCGTCGCGATGCCGATCACGTGCGTCCACGCACGCGGCACGACGTCGAGGATCGCGTAGCCGCCACCGCCGAGAGCGACCCACCGACCGCCCGCGACCTCGTGCGCCAGGTCGTGCATGCGCACCGCGCCGAGACGCTCCGCATCGATGCTCACGCCCAGGTTCGTGATGGGGTCCTCGATGTGCGAGTCGCAGCCGTGCTGGCTCACGATCACCTCGGGCGCGAACTCCCGCACGACGGCCGGCACGACCGCGTCGATCGCCCGCAGCCAGGCCGCGTCCCGGGTGTGCGCCGGGAGCGCGACGTTCACCGCGGTGCCCGGCGCCCTAGGCCCGCCCGTCTCGCGCGCGTGCCCGGTGCCGGGGAACAGCGTGTGACCGCTCTCGTGCACCGACACGGTGAGCACGCGCGGTTCGTCCCAGAAGACCTTCTGGACGCCGTCGCCGTGGTGGGCGTCGAGATCGACGTACGCGACCCGCTGCGCGCCCTCGTCGAGCAACCGGCGGATCGCCACCGCCGCGTCGTTGTAGACGCAGAAGCCGGACGCCGCACCGGGCATGGCGTGGTGCATGCCGCCCGTGAGGTTCACCGCGTGCTCCGCGTCGCCCCGCCACACCGCGAGCGCGGCGTCGACGCTCCCGGTGACGATGCGCGCCGCCGCCTCGTGCATCCCGCGGAACACCGGGTCGTCCTCGGTGCCGAGGCCGCGGGCCGGGTCAGCCGTGCCGCGGTCGGACGCGGCGTGGACCGCTGCGACGTACGCCGACTCATGGACGGTCTGGAGCAGCGCGTCCGATGCGGGCCCGGCGCCGACGAGACGCACGTCGTCGCCGCTCAGCAGGCCCAGCACCCGCGCGAGCTCCATCGTCAGCTCGAGGCGCAGAGGGGCCATCGGGTGGCCGGCGCCGAAGTCGTACCCCAGCAGCTCGGGCGCCCACACGACCTGCACGACCGCCGCCATGACCCCACGCTAGCCCCCGCCACGCATCCTGCCGAGGCACCTCCGCCCACCCGGGCGACCCTCTCAGGGTCCGGAGCGGGCGGGCCACAGCTGCATCACGCGGGTCGAGCTCGCCCGCCCGCCGCTCGCCCGGCCGTGCCGCGCCCCACCGGTCCCGCCGACCCCCTGACGACCAGTGCGGGCGTCGCGATCACAGCCGACGACCCCGCCCCCGCGGCGGCGGGGTCGAGCACGCGGCGAAGGCGCTCGAACGCGCGCGCCCCCAGGTCGTCGAAGTCCTGGGACGCCGTCGTGAGCGGCGGGGACCAGAACTCACCGAAGGGCTGGTCGTCGAACCCGACGACCGACACGTCCTGCGGGACCGCGACGCCGTTCTCGACGAACGCGCGCAGGACGCCGATGGCCAGGTCGTCGTTCCCGCAGAAGACCGCCGTCACGTCGGGACGCTCGAGCAGCTCGAGCCCGAGCCGGTAACCGCTGGCCGGCTCCCACGACGCCCGCAGGATCTCCGGCACGGGCGCCCCGGCCGCCACGAGGGCGTCGCGCCAGCCCTCGGTCCGCCCCGGGGCGCCACCCAGCACCGGGATGCTCACGTGGTGCACCGTGGCGTGCCCGAGGCCGAGCAGGTACTCGGTCACGGCGCGCCCCCCGGCATGCTCGTCGATCAGGACGGACTGGACCTGCCCCTCGCGACGCACCCTGCCCCCCGCCGAGACGACCGGGATCCCGTGCGGGAGTCGCTCGACGATCTCGCGCCCGACGTCGTCGAACTCGAGGACGATCACTCCCGCGATCGGCTGGCCGAGGACGAGGTTCACCGCGTCGTCGACGACCTCCGCGTGGGCCGACTCGACGACCATGATCACCACCGTGTACCCCGCCAGGCGCGCGGCCCCGGCGATGCCGCTGATCGTCCGGGCGTAGCCGTAGAGCGAGGTGTTGCCCGCCAGCACGGCGATGAGCGAGCGGCGACCGGACACGAGCGCGCGCGCCGCGGCGTTCGGGCGGTAGCCGAGCTGCTCGATCGCCGCGAGGACCCGGGCCCGCTTGTCCGGGCTGACGGCGACCGCGCCCGTCAGGACGCGCGAGACGGTCGGCAACGACACCCCGGCCACGCGCGCGACGTCAGCCATCACGGGCCGATGCCGCTGCGCGTCGCTCACACGGGGAGCGTAGTGCCGCCTACCTACCGGCCCGGCGACCTATCGTCGTCGCGCCGCGATCGCCCGTTGCAGCACCACGAAGGTCAGCAGCAGCACGCCGATGAAGATCTTCGTCCACCACGAGCTCAGGGTGCCCTGGAACGTGATGATCGTCTGGATGAGGCCCAGGACGAGCACACCGAGGACCGATCCGAGGACGAAGCCGCTCCCGCCGGTCAGCAGCGTGCCGCCGATGACCACCGCCGCGATCGCGTCGAGCTCCATGCCGACGCCCGTCAGCGAGTAGCCCGACCGAGAGAAGATGCTGAACAGGAAGCCACCGATGCCCGCGCAGGTCCCGCTGATGACGTACACGAGGACCTTCGTGCGGGCGACGGGCAGACCCATGAGCACCGCGGAGCTCTCACCGCCACCGATCGCGTAGACGGTGCGACCGAACCGCGTGTAGTGCAGCACGTAGAACGCTGTGGCGACGACGACGAGCGCGACGATGCCGCTCGGCGTGATCGTCCACGTCTCCCCGATGGGGATGCGCGTGCTCGACAGCCACACGATCGTGGGGTCGGTGATGGGGATCGACGACAGGCTGATGACGTAGCAGAGCCCGCGCGCGAGGAACATCGCGGCGAGCGTCGCGATGAACGGTCGCGTCGTGGACCGTGGCCCACCCGACCCCGTAGTGCCCGGCGACCTCGGCCACGCACCGGTGCTGATCGGCCACGGCCCGGGCGAGCTCACCGCGCAACCGGACCGTGGCCGGGCCCGGGCAGGCACCGCGGTGACCTGTTCGGTGAACGAGCCCCGCGCGCACAACCGTTCCGCGCACCGCCGCCGCCGCTTGTGCCACACCAACCCCAACAACGCCGTCCCGAACGGCACGTCGTGCGGCCGGGTCGTGACCTTGCCCTTGACCGACGTGGAGAGCAACCCGCACGACGGGCACGCTGACGCCGCCAGCTCCGCGGTCACCAGGTGCACCACCCGGCCGCCGAACTCGTCATCGTGGACCTCCCGGACCGCCAACCCCTCCAGATCCAACAACCGCGTCGCGCCCGCATTCGCCACCGGGGACACCACATGGACGTGCGTACGCTGGGACAAGCCCATGACCTCTGCTCTTCGACCATGAACTGCTCGACACGGCCATGATCACCGAGGTCACGGGCCTCCTACGTCCAGGACCGGCCCGCCCACTGCCCGGCCAACTTCGAAGAGCCGCTTTGGCCGGACTTCAGGTCACGGCTGGGTAACAGTGAGGCAACCCTGCGAACGCCCCCGTCGCCGCGCCGACGGGGGCGTCCGGAGAACGACGAGGCGGGCGGTGCCCGCGACCCGTCGGTCGCAGGCACCGCCCGATTCGGTGCGTCGGTCAGTGCGCGCAGGTCAGCGCGCCGCGCCGGCCCGCCGCTTGTTGTAGACGTCGAACGCGACGGCCAGCAGCAGGACGAGGCCCTTGATGGCCTGCTGGTAGTCGATGCCGACACCCATGATCGACATGCCGTTGTTCATGACACCGATGATCAGCCCACCGATGATCGTGCCGATGACCGTGCCCACGCCACCGGTGACTGCGGCGCCGCCGATGAAGCACGCCGCGATCGCGTCGAGCTCGAAGCCGGTACCTGCCTTGGGGTTGGCCAGGTTCAGACGGGCCGTGAAGACGACGCCCGCAAGTCCCGACAGGACCCCCATGTTGACCATGATCCAGAAGTTGACCCACTTGACCTTGATACCGGACAGCATCGCGGCGTTGAGGTTGCCCCCGATCGAGTACACGTGCCGGCCGAAGACGCTGCGCTTCGTGATGGCCGAGTACACGAGGATCAGCGCCGCCAGGATGATCAGGACGATCGGCAGGCCCTTGTAGTTCGCAAGCTCCCAGGCGAACGCCATGACGACGATCGCCATCAGGACGATGCGCGCGACGAACATCGGCATCGAATCGACGCTCTGCTGGTAGGCGACGCGCGCCCGGCGGCTGCGGAACTGACTGGCCGCGAACGCCGCTGCACCCACCGCCCCGAGCACCACCGTGAACACATCGAAGCCGCTACCACCCAGCCACCCGTTGAGGTAGCCCGAGGCGATGTTGCGGAACGAGTCCGGGAACGGTGAGATCTGCGTGTTGCCGAGGGTCACCATCGTCGCGCCGCGGAAGATGAGCATGCCCGCGAGGGTGACGATGAACGCTGGGATGCCGACGAAGGCGACCCAGTAGCCCTGCCAGGCGCCCACGAGCGCGCCGACCACGAGGGCGCCGATCACGCCGACGTACCAGGGCAGTCCCTGTCGGACCGTGAGCACGCCCGCGACGGCGCCCGTGAAGGCGACCACCGAGCCGACCGAGAGGTCGATGTGGCCGGCGATGATGACGATCACCATCCCGATCGCGAGGATCAAGATGTAGGAGTTCTGCACGACGATGTTCGTGACGTTCTGCGGCGTCAGCAGGATGCCGCCAGTGAGGAACGAGAACAGAATGATGATGGCGACGAACGCGAGGTAGATACCGCTCTGGCGAAGATTCTTTGTGAAGAGTGACTTCACCGATTCGAGGGCGCCCATCCGGCTCAGTCCTTTACCTTGGTCATGTACTGCATGAGAGTTTCCTGGGTCGCCCGCTCGCGCGGTACCTCCCCGGTGATCCGGCCTGCGCTCATCGCGTAGATGCGGTCGCACATGCCGAGCAGCTCGGGCAGCTCGGAGGAGATGAAGATGACGGCCTTGCCGGCGTCGGCCATGCGGTTGATGATCGTGTAGATCTCGTACTTCGCACCGACGTCGATCCCCCGGGTCGGCTCGTCGAGGATGAGCACGTCCGGGTCGGCGAAGATCCACTTGCTGAGGACGACCTTCTGCTGGTTGCCACCCGAGAGCTTGCCGGCGAGCGCGAGCACCGAGGGCGCCTTGATGTTCATGCTGACGCGGTACTCCTGCGCGACCTTGGTCTCCTCGTTGTCGTTGACCCAGCCGCGGCGGGACAGCTTGCGAAGGGCTGCGACCGAGATGTTGCGCTTGACGTCCTCGATCAGGTTGAGGCCGTACCGCTTGCGGTCCTCGGTGGCGTAGGCGATGCCGGCGTCGATCGCGTCCGAGACCGTGTGCAGGTGGACCTCCTTGCCGTCCTTGAAGACACGGCCGGAGATGTTGGCGCCGTAGGCCCGGCCAAACACGCTCATCGCGAGCTCCGTGCGGCCAGCGCCCATGAGACCCGCGAGCCCGACGATCTCTCCGCGACGCACCGTGATGCTCGCCTCGTTGACGACCACGCGCTCGTGCTGGATGGGGTGGTGCACCGTCCAGTCCTCGATGCGCAGGACCTCGGCGCCCACGTTCGACGTGTGCTCAGGGAACCGGTGCTCGAGGTCCCGCCCCACCATCCCGCGGATGATCCGGTCCTCGCTGACGTCGTCGCGGACCATGTCGAGCGTCTCGATCGTCTTGCCGTCGCGGATGATCGTCGTGGAGTCGGCGATCGCCGCGATCTCGTTGAGCTTGTGGGAGATCATGATCGACGTGATCCCCTGCGCCTTCAGCTGGCGCAAGAGGTCGAGCAGGTGGGCCGAGTCCTCGTCGTTGAGGGCCGACGTCGGCTCGTCGAGGATCAGCAGCTTGACGCGCTTGGACAGCGCCTTCGCGATCTCGACGAGCTGCTGCTTACCGACGCCGATGTCGGAGATCCGCGTCACCGGGTTCTCGTGCAGACCGACGCGCTCGAGCAGCTTGGCCGCTTCGGCGTTCGTCTTGTTCCAGTCGATGAAGCCGCGCGACGACTGCTCGTTGCCCATGAAGATGTTCTCGGCGATCGAGAGCAGCGGGCTCAGCGCGAGCTCCTGGTGGATGATGACGATGCCGCGGTCCTCGCTCGCACGGATGCTCGAGAACTCGCACAGCTCGCCGTCGAAGTAGATCTCACCGTCATAGTCGCCGTGCGGATAGACACCCGACAGCACCTTCATCAGCGTGGACTTGCCGGCGCCGTTCTCGCCGCAGATCGCGTGGATCTCACCACGCGCGACGGAGAGGCTGACGTCCTGCAGTGCCTTCACGCCGGGAAACGTCTTGGTGATGCTCCGCATCTCGAGGATGTCGTCGCTCATGTCCCAGCCGATCTCACTAGTTCGGGGCGGTGCCCCGCCGACGGGATCTTCCGTCGGCGGGGCACCGTTCTGCTGTCGATGCGCCCCGGTGTCAGCTCAGGTCGGACGCCTTGTAGTACCCGCCGTCGACGAGAACCTTCTTGTAGTTGTCCTTGACGATGATCTGCGAGTCGAGCAGGTACGACGGGACGACCTTGACGCCGTTGTCGTACGTCTTCGTGTCGGTCGTCTTGGGGGTCTGACCCTTGAGGATGGCGTCGGTCATGGCGACCGTCACCTTGGCGAGCTCACGGGTGTCCTTGTAGATGGTGGAGTACTGCTCACCCTTGATGATCGACTTGACCGAGGCCGCCTCGGCGTCCTGGCCGGTCACGATCGGCCACGGCTGGCTCGCCGTGCCGTAGCCGACGCCCTTGAGGGCGCCGAGGATGCCGATCGACAGACCGTCGTACGGAGACAGGACGCCCGAGACGAGCGAGCCGTCGGAGTACGTCGAGGTGAGGACGTTCTCCATGCGGGACTGGGCCGTGGCCGGGTCCCAGCGCAGCGTCGCGACGGTCTTGAAGTCCGTCTGGCCGCTCTTGACGACCAGGACCTTCTTGTCGATGTACGGCTTCAGGATGCTCATCGCGCCGTTGAAGAAGAACGTCGCGTTGTTGTCGTCCGGCGAGCCGGCGAACAGCTCGATGTTGAGCGGGCCGGCCTTGCCCGCGTCCTTGCCCGAGGCGTCGAGGACGCCGAGCCCGGTCAGGAGCGAGGTGGCCTGCTGAACGCCGACCTTGAAGTTGTCGAAGGTCGAGTAGTAGTCGACGTTCTTCGAGTTGCGGATCAGGCGGTCGTACGCGATGACCTGGATGCCGTTGGCGTGGGCCTGCTCGAGCTGGCTCGTCAGCGCCGTGCCGTCGATCGAGGCGATGATCAGGAGCTTGGCGCCCTTGGTGATCATCGTGTCGATCTGGTTGACCTGGGTCGGGATGTCGTCCTCGGCGTACTGGAGGTCGACCTTGTAGCCGAGGGCCTCGAGCTGCGTCTTGACGTTGTTGCCGTCCGCGATCCAGCGCTCGGAGGACTTGGTCGGCATGGCGACGCCCACGAGGGCGCCCGCTGCGGCCGGGGCGGCGGCGGAGCCGGACGCGCTCGGCGCGGCCGTCGTGCCCGCACCACTGCCGCTACAGGCCGCGAGGCCCAGGGTGAGGGTGAATGCTGCCGCGATCGCGGCAACGTGCTTGATGCGCATGGGTGCTCTCCTCGTTGAGATTGACTGACGGCTGCATCGCCGGCCGATCGATGTGCAGGCCCGACGAACCGGACGTCTTGAGCGTCCAGCCGATGCGGCCAGGAATTCAGGTTAGCGCTCACATCTGCATGCTCACCGCTCTGGACGGTCACATGTCTATAACGCTTGATGCCAGCTCGTTCACGCTCAGAGGCTCTGGGCGAGCCGGTAGTAGGCCGCGTTCCAGCGCACCTCCTGACGGAAGCTGCGTCGGGTCGTGTCCTTGTCGATCACGAGCAGCTCGGTCTTGGCGATCTCGGCGAAGTCCTCGAACGCCTCCACCCCGACAGCCGTCGTCAGGACCGTGTGGTGAGCCCCACCCGCGGTCAGCCACGCCTCGGCGGACGTCGCGAAGTCGGGCTGAGGCTTCCAGACGGCCCGCGCGACGGGGAGCTTCGGCAGCGCCTCGTCGGGCGGGACGACGTCGACGACGTTGGCCGTGAGGCGGAACCGGTCACGCATGTCGGCCAGCGAGACGACGACACCGGGGCCCGGGTCGGTGTCGAAGACCAGCCGGACCGGGTCTTCCTTGCCGCCGATGCCGAGCGGATGGATCTCGAGCGAGGGCTTCGTCGCGGTCAGCGACGGGCACACCTCGAGCATGTGCGCGCCGAGGATCTTCTCGGCACCCGGCACGAGGTTGTACGTGTAGTCCTCCATCAGCGAGGCGCCACCGGGCAGGCCCGCCCCCATGACCTTCGCGGCGCGGACCAGCACGGCCGTCTTCCAGTCACCCTCGGCGCCGAAGCCGAAGCCCTGGGACATGAGCCGCTGGACGGCGAGCCCGGGCAGCTGACGCAGCGCACCGAGGTCCTCGAAGTTCGTCGTGAACGCGCTCGCACCGATCTCGCCGAGGAACGCCAGCAGCGCGAGCTCCTGACGCGCCCCGTAGCGCAGGGAGTCGTGACGCTCACCGCCCAGGCGGAGCTCGGCGGCGACGTCGTACAGGTCCTCGTACTCCGCGACGAGCACGTCGATGTCCGCGTCTGCCACGGCGTCGACCGCGGCCACGAGGTCGGTGACGCCCCACGTGTTGACAGAGACCCCGAAGCGCAGCTCCGCCTCGGTCTTGTCCCCCTCGGTGACCGCGACGTTGCGCATGTTGTCGCCGAACCGCGCGAGCTTGAGCTCGTGCGTCGCCGACCA
>JAYTSH010000142.1:0-2069 GCA_043745755.1 Cellulomonas sp.
GCGCCATCCCCAGAACCTTGCCGACCTTGCCTCCGTCGAGGAGTCCCGCGTCGCGCGGTTGCAGGGTGAGGTGGGCGCGTTGCGCACCGAGGTCGACCAGCTGACCGAGAAGCACGCGCGCCTGACCGGCCTGCAGATCGGCTCGCCGGGGGTCGGGTACGACGTCGCCTCCGGGAAGGTGGCCATCACCGGGCCCGGGATCACGGTGACCATGACCGACGCGCCCGCCGACTCGCAGAACCTGCCGAACGTGCACCCGGACGACCTCGTCGTCCACCAGCAGGACCTCCAGGCGGTGGTCAACGCGCTGTGGGCGGGCGGCGCCGAGGCCATGAGCCTCATGGACCAGCGGGTCATCTCCACGAGCGCGTTCCAGTGCATCGGGAACGTCCTGTCGCTGCACGGTCGCCGGTACTCACCCCCGTTCGTCGTCCGCGCGGTCGGCGACCCGAAGAAGCTCCGGGCAGCGCTCGCCGCGTCGCCCGCAGTGAAGATCTACCTCCAGTGGGTCGACGCCGTCAGGCTCGGCTGGAACGTCACGACCGCTCAGGACCCGCTCAACCTCCCCGCGTACGAGGGGATCACCGAGCTCAAGTTCGCGCAGGTGCCCCGGGGCGTCGAGGTGCTCCCGGGCCTCACCGCAGCCACCCCGGGCGCCGGGTCGTGACCCCGCCGGCGCGCGCCGGCGCGTCTCGGCACGGTCGGCCTGTGCGGCGGACCAGCACAGGCTCGGTCGCTCTCGCCGGCCTCGGCGTGGTGGGCGAGCTGTTGGTCACCGCCGGTGTCCTGCTCCTTGCGTTCCTCGTGTGGCAGCTGTGGTGGACCGACGTGGAGGGCAACCGCGCGCAGGCCGAGATCGTCCGGAACCTCGACTGGGCGCAGGCACCGACGGCGGCACCGTCCGCTGCGCCGACGCCGGGTGCGACCGGCACGGGTGCGACGCCCGGCCCCGTCATCGCCGCCGCCCGCCGCGGCGAGGAACCGCCTGTCGCGGCGGAGCCGGACCTCAGGACGACGTTCGCGACGCTGCAGGTGCCGCGCTGGGACGGCGAGCCCGAACGCCCTGTCAGCGAGGGCGTCGACAAGGCGACGGTGCTCGACGCCCTCGGCATCGGCCACTACCCGGGGACGGCGATGCCGGGTGCCATCGGGAACTTCGCGATGGCCGGGCACCGCACGACCTACGCCAAGCCCTTCAACCGCGTCGCCGAGCTGCAGGTGGGCGACCCCATCGTGATCCGGACCGCGTCGACCTGGTACGTGTACCGCGTGACGTCGACGGAGATCGTGACGCCGCACGACGTCGAGGTCATCGCCCCGGTCCCCGGGAAACCGGGGGTCGACCCCACCGAGCGCGCGATCACGCTCACGACCTGCCACCCGATATTCTCGGCGCGCGAGCGGTTCATCGTGCACGGCGTGCTTGACTACTGGGCACCGGTGTCCAGCGGTGTCCCCGCTGAGATCGCCGGAGGAGCCTGATGTACGGGTGGTTGTGGCGGCACCTGCCGGGTTCGACACCCGTCCGGGTCGCGATCCTCGTCGTCCTCGCGGCGGCGGTCCTCGCGGCGTGCTTCACGTGGCTGTTCCCGGCGATCGCGCCGCTCATGCCATTCAACGACACGACTGTGGGGGCGAGATGACCCGGATCCTGGTGGTCGACAACTACGACTCGTTCGTCTACACGATCGTGGGCTACCTCGCGCAGCTCGGCGCCGAGACGGTCGTGGTCCGCAACGACGCCGTGCCGCCCGTCGAGGAGCGCACGGGGTTCGACGGCGTCCTGATCTCCCCCGGACCCGGCACCCCCGCCGAGGCTGGCGCGAGCCTGCAGGTCATCCGCGACTGCGCGGCGGCCGGGATCCCGATGCTGGGCGTCTGCCTCGGGCACCAGGCGCTCGGCGAGGTGTTCGGCGGGACTGTCACGCACGCACCCGAGCTCATGCACGGCAAGACGAGCCAGATCATGCACGACGGCTCGGGCGTGCTGGCCGGTCTACCGAGCCCGTTCACCGCGACGCGGTACCACTCGCTCGCGGTCGTCGACGGCACGTTCTCCGACGAGCTCG
>JAYTSH010000143.1:0-7969 GCA_043745755.1 Cellulomonas sp.
GCGTCGGTCACAGTCCTGTTCCGCGTGCTGACCTACTGGCTGCGGATCCCGATCGGCTGGGCATCGATGCGGTTCCTGCAGCGTCAGGGCGAGCTGTAGGGCAACGGCGACCGGTTCGCCCTCACCGCGGGGCTTTCGTGCGACGCCCGCGCTGCGGTGCCCGCTACTGTCGTCCCATGGTCGTGGGACGCAACGAGGCGGATACCTGCCGTGACCTCGTGCTTCCCGCGTTGGAGACGGCCGGCTGGGCACCCGATCAGATCGTCGAGCAGCTCCCGCTGCAGAACCCCGAGTCCGAGCACGTGCGTGTCACGACCGCGGGTCGGCTCAGGATCGCCGACCACGTCCTCACGATCGGTGGCGTGCCCTTGGTCGTCGTCGAGGCCAAGCGGGAGATGCGTGCTCCGGGCGACGGCATCCAGCAGGCGATCGACTACGCCCTGCGCCTCGACGCACCCTTGGCGGTGAGCACCAACGGACACCGCTACGTCTTGCACGATCGGACGCGCGGTGTCGAGGTCGAGATCACGCAGCTACCGGGACCGGCCGAAGCCTGGTCCGCATACGAGGCATGGATCGCGCAGTCCGAGGGCATGGCGCCTGACGCCGAGACGTCGGCCGCGTTGCAGGTCTCGTTCGACCGGTCGTTGATGGCACACGGCGGCACGGCCGTGAAGGTACCCCGGTACTACCAGCGGCTCGCCGTGCACGCCGCGATCCGGGCGATCGGCCGCGGCGATCGGCGTGTGTTGCTGCTGATGGCTACCGGCACAGGGAAGACGTTCGCGGCGCTCCAGCTGGTGCACAAGCTTCGCGAACGCGCGGCAGCGGTGCGCGAAGGGAGACCGTTCCGGGTCCTTTACCTCGCGGACCGCGACATCCTGGTCAGCGCTCCCATGGGCGACTTCCGTCAGGCCTTCGGCGATGCGGTGCACCGCCTGCGGTCGAACGACCTCACCCGGAGCCGGGACGTGTACTTCGCGACGTACCAGACCCTCGACCGGGCCGCGCCGGACGACGTGCCATCGCCTGACGAGGGGGTCGGCGCCTCGGTGTTCCACGCCCTGGCCCCCGACTTCTTCGACCTTGTCATCGTCGATGAGTGCCATCGCAGGTCCGCGTCGGAGAAGTCGAGCTGGCGAGGAGTGATCGAGCACTTCACGTCCGCCGTGCAAGTCGGGCTGACCGCCACCCCGAAGCGGGACTCCAACGTTGACACGTACGACTACTTCGGCGACCCGGTCTTCAGCTACTCGTTGCGGCAGGGCATCGAGGACGGCTTCCTCGCCCCGTATCGCGTCCGCCGCGCTGTGCTCGACGTCGATGCATTCGGCTGGGCGCCCGCACCCGGGCAGGTCGACCGTCTCGGGCGAGAAGTGCCGCAAGGGCTCTACGGCACGCCGGACTTCGAGCGGAGCCTCTCGCTGCCGGACCGTACGGCGGCGATGGCTCGCCACCTGACGAGCATCCTCGCCGCCGACCCGGGTGCGCGGGCGGCTGTGTTCTGCTCGACGCGGAGCACGCTCAGCAGATGCGCCAGGCACTCATGGAGGCTGACCCGGACCGAACGCGCCGTGACCCGGCGTGGGTGGCTCGCATCGTCGGTTCTGAGCCCGAGCGCGGCCGTCTCCTGGAGGAGTTCACCTCGCCGGACCGCACCAACCCGGCGGTCGCGACGACGGCGCGGCTGCTGTCGACGGGGGTCGACATCGAGGACCTGCGCTACGTCGTCCTCTGTCGCCAGGTCGGCTCGATGATCGAGTTCAAGCAGATCATCGGGCGCGGCACCCGGCTGTACCCACCGAAGGGGAAGCAGGACTTCTGGGTTGTCGACTACGTGGGCGCGTCGGCGAAGTTTGCCGACCCGGACTTCGACGGGCCACCGCTGGCGCCGACACGTGTCGAGCAGATCGCGCCGGACGGGACCTCTGTGCCGCTGGGTGAGGGGGCTGCGTCCGACAACGACGCGGGAATGCTGGAAGTAGCCGAGCCCGCGGCCGCCTTCGAGGTGATGCCCGGCGGGGCCCTCGACGTCGGACCCCGCAAGCTGTACGTCGATGGGCAGGAGATCACGCTCATCGGTGAGCGGGTCATGATCCCTGACCCGGCGACGGGTGGCCATCGCCTGGTCGAGTACACGCAGTTCGTGCGGGAGCAGGTGCGCACGGTCTTTCCCTCGATCGACGACCTGCGGGCCGGGTGGGCAAGGGAGGACCTCCGTGACGCAGTGCGGGACCAGCTGCGGGCGCGGGGCGTCTCGCTGGACGAGCTCGTGCGGCTCACCGGCCTCGACGAGGCCGACCCGTTCGACGTCGTGGCTCATGTCGCCTGGGACCTGCCGCCGCTGAGCCGTCGAGAGCGGGCGGAAGGGGTCCGGCGGCGGCACGCGGAGCGGCTCGATTCCTTGACGGACGCGGCCCGGGCGGTAGTTCTCGCCGTGCTCGAGCGCTACGCGGAACGCGGCCCGGACGAGATCAGCGTGCGTGGGCTGACAGTCCCACCCCTGCCCGAGCTCGGGACGCCGATGGAGCTGGCTAGGGAGTTCGGCGGCGCAGAGCAGTTGCGCACGTGGTTGGACGACCTGCAGGAATGGCTCTACCAACCTCAGGATTAGCTTTATTTGAGCGTGGCATCGCCGCGTCATGCTACAGATAAACATGCGCTCGACCGCGCTACGATGTGGCCGTGACCCTCCGCCGTGACGCGCAGCACCGCCTTCGTGCACTCGCCTACCGGCAGGCAGGCTACGTCACCGCGCACCAGGCCCTCGACGCTGGCTTCAGCTACCAGGCTCAGAAGTACCACGTCGACCATGGCAACTGGCTGCGGATCGAGCGCGGCATCGTCCGGCTGAGGGACTGGCCGGCCACGGTCGATGACGCCTATGTCCTGTGGACCCTGTGGAGTGATGGGCGTGGTGTCCTCTCCCACGAGACGGCCCTCGCGGTGCATGAGCTGGGCGTACTCGACTCGGGCCGGATCCACCTGACGGTCCCCCCTGGCTTCCGTGCCCGTCACCCGGCGGTGCGCACTGTCACCGCCGATCTGCCCGAGGGTGACATCGAGGACCGCGAGACCTACCGGGTCACGACGCCGCTGCGCACCCTGCTCGACGTCGCTGCCGCGCGTGACGTCGGCCAGGAGAGTGTCGACGACGCCGTGACCGAGGCCCTCGACCGCGGCCTCGTGACGCCCGGTGGCCTGCGCTCTCGCGCGGACGACCTCGGGGACCGCGCGGCGCTGCGCATCGAGCGGGCACTGGGTGCGGTGGCACGGTGACCGCGCGGACACCCGCAGCGCTGCGCGCGAGCCTGGATGCGCGACTCCTGCTGGTCGCGTCAGAGCGCATGACCGACGTCAACCGTCTGCGCCGCCACCTGACGTTCCAACGCATCCTGCGCCGACTCGCGGCGGACGAGCGTTGGGTGCTCAAGGGCGGCTACCTGCTCGAGGCGCGGCTCGGGGCGCGCGCCCGCGCCACACGTGACCTCGACCTGACGAGCGCCGTCAACCTCGAAGCCGACGATCTGCGCGCATCGATCACCGCCGCGCTCGCCACGGACGTCGATGCGGACGGCTTCGTCTTCCGGGTCACCGGCGCGCGCCCGCACCTCGCCGACGACGGCAGCGGCCTGCACCTCTCAGTCTCGGCCGATCTCGCGGGACGCCCGTTCGCCACCGTGCGCATCGACGTCGTGGCGCGACCCGACGAGGTCGCCGGGGGCACCGAGCGAGTGGTCCTGGCGCCGGTCATCGACGTCGAGGGGTGGGCGCCGGTCGCCGTACCTGCCGTGGACCTGGGTCAGCACGTCGCGGAGAAGCTGCACGCGCTGTGCTCGCTCGATGCCCACCCGCGTCCGTCGACCCGCGTGAAGGACCTCGTGGACATCGTGCTGCTGCTCGATGCGGGCGTGCTCGACGAGGCACACGCCGCGGATCGGCTGCATGCCGTCTTCCGCGCCCGGCACACGCCCTGGCCTCAGGGCCTGCCCACGCCGCCGGCAGCCTGGCGCGCCGACTACGCCGCGCTCGTCGCGCAGATCGGCCACGAGCTTCCCGCCTACGACGAGGCGCTCGCCTCGGCGCGAGCGCTCGTCGATCGCCTCACCCGGCACGACCTCAACCCGGACCACCAGGAGCCCCACCCGTGAACCCCACGCCGACCACGTCCCGCGCCGAGCTGACCACGGTCATCAAGCGCGCCCGGGACATCATGCGCAAGGACCCGGGCCTGAGCGGCGACGTCGACCGCATACCGCAGCTGTCGTGGCTGCTGTTCCTCAAGGCGTTCGACGACCACGAGCGCAGCGAGAAGTTTCTCGACCCCACCTACCGAACGGTGATCGACGAGGGCTACCGGTGGCGAGACTGGGCGTCGAGCGCCAAGGGCCGCACCGGCGATGGCCTGACCGCGTGGGTGAACGGGAGCCTGCTGCCGTACCTGAGCAGGCTCGGCGGTTCCGGGGAAGGCAGCGACCCGCGGGACGTCGTCGGGCGCGTGTTCGCCGAGACGCGTAACCGGATGCTCTCGGGATACCTGCTGCGTGAGCTCATCGAGCAGATCGACAAGGTCAACTTCAACTCCTCGGACGACCTGCACACCGTCGCCCACGTCTATGAGTCGATGCTGCGAGAGATGCGCGACGCCGCTGGCGACGCGG
Source organism: Cellulomonas sp. (assembly GCA_043745755.1). Taxonomy (GTDB): domain Bacteria; phylum Actinomycetota; class Actinomycetes; order Actinomycetales; family Cellulomonadaceae; genus Cellulomonas_A. Next base: position 4,662 of record JAYTSH010000143.1, read on the forward strand.
GCGAGTTCTACACCCCCCGCCCGATCGTCCGTTTCATGGTCGAGCGCATCGACCCCCGGCTCGGCGAGAGCGTCATGGACCCGGCCGTTGGCACCGGCGGGTTCCTCGTGCAGGCGCTGGAGCACCTCATGGGTCAGGTCCACTCCGCGGCCGACAAGCAGCGGCTCGAGGGCAAGCTGCGCGGGTTCGAGAAGAAGCCGCTGCCGTACCTCCTCAGCCAGATGAACCTGCTGCTGCACGGCGCGGAGTCCCCGCAGATCCAGCGAGGCAACGCCCTCGCCTCCGCGCTGGCCGACCAGCGGGACGCCGGGGTCGACGTCGTCCTGACCAACCCGCCGTTCGGCGGTGAGGAGGAGACGTCGATCGTGACCAACTTCCCCGCCGGCAAGCGGACGGCCGAGACGTCGTGGCTGTTCATGCAGGCCGTCATGGCCCGGATCGAGCGGTCTCGGACCGGTCGGGCCGCCGTCGTCGTGCCCAACGGCGTGCTGTTCGCCTCCGAGGGTGTCGGCGCGGCGATCAAGAAGGACCTGTTCGAACGGTTCGACCTGCACACCGTCGTCCGCCTGCCCAACGGCGTCTTCGCGCCCTACACACTGATCCCGACGAACATCCTGTTCTTCGAGTCCAGCCGACCGACGACGGACATCTGGTTCTACGACCAGGCGATCCCGGACGGGCGCAAGAACTACACCAAGACCAAGCCCCTGCGGTACGAGGACCTGGCCGACGTCGGCGCGTGGTGGGGTGCACCGGGTCCCGAAGGTCGGACGGCGCGAGTGGCGAACGAACGCGCCTGGAAGGTGGCCGCGGCCGACATCGCGTCGACCGGGTACAACCTCGACCTGCGCAACCCGCACCGCCCCGACGACCTCGCCCACCGACCCGTTGCCGAGCTGCTCGACGAGCTCGTGCGCACCGAGGAGGAGATCCTCGCGGCGCTGCGCGCTCTGCAGGCCGACCTCGCCGCGGAGGGTGCAGCGTGAGCGTGCGGTGGGTGCGGCTTGGAGACGTGCTGGAACTGCAGCGAACTCCCGTGGAGCTACGGCCAGATGAAAGCTACCGGCGCATCGGCATCTACTCGTGGGGCAAGGGATTCCTTCATCGAGACCCGGCGGCAGGCGCTGCAATGGGAAGCATGCGCTACTTCACGTTTCCCAGTGGGGCCCTCGTGCTCAGCAATATCCAGGCATGGGAGGGCGCTGTTGCAGTCGCGGGCGAGTCGGAAGCGCGCCATGTTGCGTCGAACAGATTCCTGCCCTATGTCGCAATCGGCGACGCTGACGTCACGTTCGTCGCTCACTTCCTGAACAGCGCGGCGGGGTTATCCCTATTACGCAAAGCTTCTCCGGGCACGACGGTGCGCAACCGGACACTCGCACGCAAACTATTCGAGGATTCGAAGATCCCGCTGCCCGACCGCGACGAGCAGCACCGCATCGCGGCCCGACTCGACTCGCTAGAGCGCCTCGTCGCTGAGACCCGCGCAGCACGTGAGTCGCGGCCGGCACTGGCTGACGTCGGCCCGCGCATCGTCGCTTGGCTGTTCCGCAGAGCTGATCTTCCGCTCGTGCCATCGCGCGAGCTCTACACGACGGTGAACGACATCGTGCATCCGGGCGACGACCCGGCGCCGGCGGAGCGGTTCGTCGGTCTTGAGCACATCGAGTCCCACACGGGGCGTCGGCTCGGGGCCGACCCGCTCGATGAGCAGAAGGGACGCAAACTTCGGTTCGCGCCAGGCGACGTCCTGTATGGGTACCTGCGGCCGTATCTGAACAAGGTCTGGGTCACAGACGGCCCTGGCCTGACCTCGGTCGAGCAATATGCACTTCGACCACGGGACAGTGTTGATGCCCACCTTCTCGCGCACGCACTCCGTTCGTCGACAACCCTTGACCAGGTGATCACGGCAACACATCGGCTTCAGCTGCCACGCATTCGCGTCGCCCTGCTCGGCGAGGTCCTTGTCCCCGATGTGCGCCACGCGCCTCAGAGTCTTCTCCCCGATCTCGAAGCCGCGTCAACGCACGCCGCCGACCTGGTCGATCTCGATCGGCGGCAGGACCAAGCGCTGGCCGCACTCCTGCCGGCCGCCCGCAACGAGGAGTTCAGTCGTCTCGTCGCCCAGGCAGGCTGACGTCGGCGCCGAGCGTCGCTGAGACGCTGCGCCACTGCCCACCCGCGAGGACGACGTGGTCGAGGAAACTCACGCCGCACTGCGCGGCGGCCGCGGCTACGGCACGGGTGGCGCAGACGTCAGCGGCACTCGGCGTCGGGTCGCCGCCGGGGTGCTGGTGGGCCAGGGCAACGGCCGAGCCGTCGCGCCGGAGCACCTCAGCGAGCACCTCGCGCACCGGGAACGACGCGCCGTGGGCACCGCCCTCGGCGACCACTGTCACCGCGATCACTTTCGACTGCCCGTCGCAGATCACCGCAACGACCCGTTCCCGAGGCTGATCGGCCAGGAGCGGCGCGACCAGCAGCGCGACGTCGTGCGACGACCGGACCACGGCGCGCTGGTCCACGGCGACCACTCGGCGGCGGCCGAGCTCGAGCGCGGCAACGATTCGTGCGGCCTTCGCAAGCCCGATGCCGTTGGTGCGCGTCAACGCGGCGACATCGAGCCGCGCCAGGCCGGCGAGACCCCCGTGCATGACGAGGATGTCACGGGCGAGATCGAGCGCGTTCGACCCGGCCGTCCCGGAGCCGAGCAGGAGCGCGACCAGCTCAGCGTCGCTCAGCGCCCCCCGCCCGAGCCGGGCCATACGTTCGCGCGGACGGGTGCCCGCGTCGAGGTCGGCGATGGTCGGGCGTGCCATCCGACGACCGTAAGGGCAGGCACTCAGCGGGTCTGTGCTGTCCACAGGGACGTCTCGATCTGCAGCCGGCAACGTCCTGATGACGATCGGCTACGTGCTCGCGTTCCAGGCGAGCCTGCTCGCGTTCGACCAGCACCTGTCGGTCACAGTCCTGTTCCGCGTGCTGACCTACTGGCTGCGGATCCCGATCGGCTGGGCATCGATGCGGTTCCTGCAGCGTCAGGGTGAGCTGTAGCGCGACGCTCGACCACCAGCGCCGCCCCGGCGAGCAGGATCGCGCCGACCTCGGACACCGCTGCGAGCAGCGCGGGCGCCCACGTCCACGTCTCGTGCACCCCGAACAGCCCGGACGGCAACGTGGAGACCACGAACGCCCCGAGCGTCGCGAGCCCGAACCCCCCAGCGAGCAGCAACGGCTCCGGGCGCGCGAGGATGAGGACAGCGAGCCCGATGACGACGCCGGCGACCACGTTGCCGAGGAAGGCG
>JAYTSH010000144.1:0-1565 GCA_043745755.1 Cellulomonas sp.
AAGGTCCGTCGGGGCACGACGGTCACGCTGACGGTCTTCTGAGCCCCAGGCGTCGCCATGTGTCTTCAGGACCGGCGCAGCAGCTCCACGACCTGGAACGCCAGCTCGAGCGACTGCTGGTGGTTCAGGCGCGGGTCGACGAGCGTCTCGTAGCGCCGGGCCAGCCCCGCGTCGTCGATCTCCTCGGACCCACCCAGCACCTCGGTGACGTCGTCGCCCGTGAGCTCGATGTGGAGCCCACCGGGAACCGTCCCGAGCGCGCGGTGGACCTCGAAAAAACCCGCCACCTCATCCATGACGTCGGAGAACCGGCGGGTCTTGTACCCGCTGGCGGACGTGATGCCGTTGCCGTGCATCGGGTCGCACACCCAGGTCACGGGACGGCCGTCGGCGGTGACCTTCTCCACGAGCGCGGGCAGCCGGTCGCGGATCTTCCCGGCGCCCATGCGCGTGATGAACGTGATGCGCCCCGGCTCGGCGGTCGGGTTGAGCTTGTCGACGAGCGCGAGCGCGTCGTCGGCGGTTGACGCCGGGCCGAGCTTGATGCCGATGGGGTTGTGCACGCGCGAGAAGTAGTCGACGTGGGCGCCGTCGAGCTCGCGCGTCCGCTCACCGATCCACAGGAAGTGGGCCGAGCAGTCGTACGGCAGCCCGGTGCGCGAGTCGATGCGCGTGAGCGGCCGCTCGTAGTCGAGCAGCAGCCCCTCGTGGCTCGAGTAGAAGTCGACGCTGCGCAACGCGTCGAAGTCGGCGCCGCACGCCGCCATGAACCTGATCGCGCGGTCGATCTCGGCGGCGATCTCCTCGTAGCGCGAGTACGCCGGGTTCGCCATGAACCCCTTGTTCCACTCGTGCGCACGCAGCAGCGACGCGAAGCCACCGGTCGTGAACGCCCGGATGAGGTTGAGCGTCGAGGCGGACGTGTGGTACGCCTCGAGCAGCCGTCGGGGGTCGGGCGTGCGGTCCTCGGGGGTGAACTCGAAGCCGTTGATGATGTCGCCGCGGAACGCGGGCAGCGTCACCCCGCCGCGCGTCTCCTCGTCGGAGCTGCGCGGCTTGGCGTACTGCCCGGCCATGCGGCCCATCTTGATCACGGGCAGGCTCGCGCCGTAGGTGAGCACGACCGCCATCTGCAAGATCGTCTTGATCTTGTTGCGGATGTTGTCGGCTGTCGCCTCGGCGAAGGTCTCCGCGCAGTCGCCACCCTGGAGCAGGAACGCCTCGCCGCGACCAGCGGCACCGAGCTGGGCCCGCAGCGCGTCGGCCTCCCCCGCGAACACGAGCGGCGGCACGAGGGCGAGCTTCCGGGTCACGGCGTCGAGCTCCGCGAGGTCCGGCCAGTGGGGCTGCTGGCCGGCCGACATCGTGCGCCAGTGGTCCAGCCCGGCGAGGACCTGCGGGTCCGCTTCGACGCTCATGAGTGCGCCGCTGGGACCAGGTCCTGGCCGATGTCGGCGAGGAGCTCACCGAACCACGGCACCGAGGTGTCGAACGCCTTGCCGCCCGCGATGCGCGGGAACGCGATGGCCTTGAGGCGGTCGCCGTCCTCCTCGTCGTGCCCGATC
>JAYTSH010000145.1:0-3101 GCA_043745755.1 Cellulomonas sp.
CGACAGGTCAGCCCGGCACGCCCGCGGTGAGCTCCGGGGGCACGACGCCACCGGAGTGCAGGTGGCACGCGACGAGCCTGGACGGCTCCGACGCGGCGAACGCCGTCGGGCCGAGAGCGGGCCGGTCGGTCCGGCACAGGTCGAACGCGTGTGGGCAGCGCGGCGCGAACGGGCAGCCGGGTGCGAGGTGCAGCAGGTCCGGCGGCGACCCCGGGATGCCACCGAGCTCGCGTCGCGGACCGTGCAGCGGCGGGAACGAGCGGAGCAGTCCGTGCGCGTACGGGTGGCGCGGACGGCGGTACACGTCCTCGGCGGGCGCGTCCTCGACGATCTCGCCCGCGTACATGATCGCGATGCGGTCGGCGATCTCGATGAGCAGCGAGACGTCGTGCGTGATGAAGATGACGGAGAACCCGAGGCGCTCGCGCAGCTCGGAGATCTGCTCGATGATCTGGCGCTGCATCACGACGTCGAGCGCGGTCGTGGGCTCGTCCATGATGAGCACCTGCGGCTCGAGGGCGAGCGCCATGGCGATCATGACGCGCTGACGCATGCCGCCCGAGAGCTGGTGGGGGTAGGAGCGCAGGCGGTCGGCGGCGATCCCGACCATCTCGAGCGTCTCCGCGGCGCGCTCAGCACTGGCTTGCCGGGGCTCGTCGGGCCGGTGCGCCCGGATCGCGTCCGTGAGCTGCCGGCCGATCCGGAAGACGGGGTTGAGCGAGTTCATCGCGCCCTGGAACACGATCGCGGTGTCGCGCCAGCGGGATGCCCGGAGCTGGGCGTCGTCGAGGCGGAGCAGGTCGACGCTCGTCCCATGGCGGTCGGTGAAGATGACCTCACCGCCTGTGATGAGCCCCGGCGGGGGTAGCAGTCGGGTCGCGGCGTACGCGAGCGTCGACTTGCCGCAGCCCGACTCCCCGGCGAGCCCGAGGACCTCGCCGCGGTGCAGCGTGAGGGAGGTGTTGCGCAGGACGTGCGTGGGGGCCTCGCCGTACCCGTAGTCGACGCTCAGGTTGCGGACCTCGAGCACGGGGACCCGTGGGGCCGCCGGGACGCCCGGGCTGCGTGGTGTCGTCGTCGTGGCGGTCATGCCTCGTCCTTCCGTCCGCGTCCGGCGGGCTGTGCAGGGTCGGCGGGCTGTGCAGGCGGCTTGCGCTGCGCGGGCACGGCGACGGGCGTGAACCCGATCCGCGCACGGATCCCGCGCTGCCGCATGGTGCGGGCGTTCTGCCCGGTGTTGCGCAGGCGGGGGTTGACGAACTCGTCGATGCCGAAGTTGATGAGCGACAGCGCCATGCCGAGCAGCGCGATGCACATGCCGGCCGGCACGAACCACCACCACGCACCGCGCGCGAGGGCCTGGTTGGACTGGGCCCAGAACAGGATCGTGCCCCAGTTCCAGTTGCTGATCGAGGTCACCCCGATGAACGCGAGCGTGATCTCCGAGAGGATCGCGAACGTCACGGTCCCGACGAAGCTCGATGCGATGATCGCCGTGAGGTTGGGCAGGATCTCGAAGATGACGATCCGCCACAGCGACTCCCCGTTCGCGCGGGCGGCCTCCACGAAGTCGCGGCGCCGCAGTGACAGCGTCTGGGCCCGCAGGATCCGTGACCCCCACGCCCACCCGGTGATCGAGATGACGAATGCCACGGTCAGCTCGCCCGACGAGGGCAGCCGGCCCGCGATGATGATGATGAGCGGGAGCGCGGGGATGACCAAGAAGATGTTCGACAGCGCCGACAGCAGCTCGTCGCCGATCCCTCCGATGAAGCCTGCGGTGACGCCGATGACGACGGCCAGCGCTGTCGCGATGATGCCGGCGGCCAGCCCGACGAGCATCACGCCCCGGGTGCCGACGAGGAGCTGGGACAGGATGTCCTGACCCAGGTTCGTCGTCCCCAGCCAGTGCTGCGCCGACGGCGGCGACATCGTGGCGGCGCTGAGCGCGCTCGGGTCGTACGGCGCGATCCAGCTCCCGATGACGGCGAGCACTGTGAAGACCGCGAGGAGGACCAGGCCGGTCATCGCCTTGGTGTTGCGCAGGAACACGAGGTGATGGCGCGTCGCGGCCGCGGGGACAGCGGCGGGGTCCATGACCGTGTGATCGAGTGTCGCGGCGTTGACAGCCATGTCAGCCCTCCTGCCGGGTGCGCGGGTCGAGCAGCGCATAGATGAGGTCCGCGAGCATGTTCGCGACGAGCACGGAGAGGGTGATGATGAGGAAGACGCCCTGCATGAGCGGGTAGTCCTTGGCCGTCACCGCCTGGTACAGCACGTAGCCGACGCCGGGGTAGGAGAAGACCATCTCCATGATGAGCGTCCCGCTGACGATGAACCCCAGCGACAGTGCGAAGCCGGAGACCTGCGGCAGGATCGCGTTGCGCGCGGCGTACCCGAACATGACCCGGCGTTCGCTGAGCCCCTTCGCCTGCGCGACAGTCACGTAGTCCTCGGAGGACACCGTGACCATCATGTTGCGCATGCCGAGGATCCAGCCCGCGACCGAGGAGATGACGATCGTCGCGGCCGGGAGCAGGCCGTGCTGCAGCACCGAGCCGATGAACTCGCCGCTGAACGTCGGGATCAGGCCGCCGTCGTAGCCGCCCGAGGCCGGCAGCACCTGCCAGACCACGCCGAACAGCATGATCGCGAGCAGGCCGAGCCAGAAGTACGGCACCGCGGAGAAGAACGTCGTGATCGGCAGGATCGAGTCGGCCCACGTCCCGCGCCGCCACCCGATCGCGGTCCCGATGAGGGTCCCGATGATGAAGCTGAGGATCGTCGACAGGCCGACGAGGCCGATCGTCCACGGCAGGGACTGCGTGATGATGGCCGCGACGGGGGTCGGGAAGAACGCGAACGACAGGCCGAGGTCGCCCTGGAACAGCAGCGACCAGTAGTGCAGGTACTGCTGGAACGTGCTCGTCTTGTCGTCCATGCCGAACAGGATGTTGAGCGACGCGATCGCGTCCGAGCTCATCTGGCCCTGGTAGCGGTTGATGAGCGCGTCGACCGGGTTGCCAGGCATCATCCGCGGGATGAAGAAGTTGAGCGTGACCGCGGCCCAGGCGGTGACGAGGTAGAAGCCGATGCGGCGG
>JAYTSH010000146.1:0-3649 GCA_043745755.1 Cellulomonas sp.
AACTCCATGCACGACTCGTTGACCGCCGCCGGTGGTGGCGTGACGATCTTCAACATGCAGCTCGGGGAGATCTCCCCGGGCGGCACCGGCTCGGGTCTCTACGGGATGCTGGTGCTCGCGATCGTGGCGGTGTTCATCGCCGGCCTGATGGTCGGACGCACCCCGGAGTACCTGGGCAAGAAGATCGGCCGGCAGGAGATCACCCTGGTCGCCCTCTACGTGCTCGCGACGCCGGCGATCGTGCTGACGGGCACCGCGATCGCGATCGCCACGCCCGCCGGGCAGGCCGGAATTCTCAACTCGGGGGCGCACGGGCTGTCCGAGGTCCTGTACGCCTTCACGTCGGCGGCGAACAACAACGGCAGCGCGTTCGCCGGCCTCACCGTGGCGACGCCCTTCTACAACGTGCTGCTCGGGCTCGCGATGCTCTTCGGCAGGTTCGTGCCGATCGCACTCGTGCTGGCCCTCGCGGGTCGATTCGCCAGCCAGAAGACGGTCCCGGCGAGTGCCGGCACCCTGCCGACGCATCGGCCCCTGTTCGCGGGCCTCCTGCTGGCCGTCGTGCTCGTCGTCGTTGGCCTCACCTACATTCCCGTCCTTGCTCTTGGCCCGATCGCGGAGGCGCTGCAATGAACCCGACCCTGCTGGACCCGACGGGTCCGTCGGTCGACCCCGCTGTGGTGACGCCGCGGCCGCGGGCCGTCGGGCGCCAGACGCTCAGTGCGCGTCAGCTGGTCGCTGCGCTGCCCGCGGCCCTGCGCAAGCTCGACCCGCGTGACCTGTCCGGCTCGCCGGTCATGTTCGTGGTCGAGGTCGGTGCAGCGGCGTGCACGGTGCTGTCGATCGTGCACCCGAGCCTGTTCGCGATCTCCATCACGCTATGGCTCTGGGCCACCGTGCTCTTCGCGACCCTCGCGGAGTCCGTCGCGGAGAGCCGGGGCAAGGCCCAAGCCGCTGGGCTGCGTGCCTCACAGGCGCAGACAACCGCGCGCCGGGTCATCGCCCCGCAGGACACCCTCGCGTACACATCCGGGCTCGCGGACCTCCCGACGGCTGAGGTGCCGTCCTCGTCGCTGCAGGTGGGCGACGTGGTCGTCGTCGAGGCGGGGGAGACGATCCCCGGTGACGGCGACGTGATCGAGGGCATCGCGAGCGTCGACGAGTCCGCCATCACCGGGGAGTCCGCGCCGGTGATCCGGGAGTCCGGCGGTGACCGGTCAGCAGTGACGGGTGGAACCGTCGTGCTCTCCGACCGGATCGTGGTGCGCATCATGGCGCCGGCCGGCCACACCTTCGTCGACCGGATGATCGCCCTGGTGGAGGGCAGCGAGCGGCAGAAGACCCCCAACGAGGTCGCGCTGAACGTGCTGCTCGCCTCGCTGACGATCATCTTCCTGCTCGCCGTGGCGACGTTGCAGCCGTTCGCGATCTACTCGGGCTCACGCCAGTCCCTGGTCGTCCTGGTCGCGCTGCTGGTCTGCCTCATCCCGACCACGATCGGCGCGCTGCTCTCGGCGATCGGGATCGCCGGCATGGACCGGCTGGTCCAGCGCAACGTGCTGGCGATGTCCGGGCGAGCGGTCGAGGCTGCCGGTGACGTGGACGTGCTGCTGCTGGACAAGACCGGCACGATCACCCTCGGCAACCGCCAGGCCGCCGAGCTCGTGCCGATCGAGGGGGTGCTGGCCTCGGAGCTGGCGGATGCCGCTCAGCTCTCCTCGATGGCCGATGAGACGCCCGAGGGTCGGAGCGTCCTCGTGCTGGTCAAGGAGCAGTTCGGTCTGCGCGCCAGGGAGTCCGGCGACCTCGTCGGCGCCGACCTGGTGCCCTTCACTGCCCGGACCCGGATGAGCGGTCTCGACCTGCCGGACCCGGTCGGGTTTGGCGGGACGGCCGGCGAGGGCGTCCGGCACATCCGTAAGGGTGCCGCCGCGGCCGTCACCGCGTGGGTGCACTCCACCGGTGGGCACACGGGCCCGGACACAGCCCGGATCGTCGACGCGATCAGCTCCTCGGGCGGGACCCCGCTCGTCGTCGCGGAGCAGCTCGGGTCCGCGCCGGCACGGGTGCTCGGCGTCATCCATCTCAAGGACGTCGTCAAGCAGGGTCTGCGGGAACGCTTCGCCGAGCTGCGCGCGATGGGCATCCGCACCGTGATGGTCACCGGCGACAACGCCGTCACGGCGCGAGCGATCGCGGTGGAGGCCGGCGTTGACGACGTCCTCGCGGAGGCGACCCCGGAGGACAAGCTCGCGCTGATCCGTCGCGAGCAGGCAGGCGGGCGACTGGTCGCGATGGCCGGTGACGGCACCAACGACGCACCGGCCCTCGCGCAGGCGGACGTCGGCGTCGCGATGAACACCGGCACCACGGCCGCGAAGGAGGCCGGGAACATGGTCGACCTCGACTCCAACCCCACCAAGCTGATCGAGATCGTGCAGATCGGCAAGCAGCTGCTCATCACGCGCGGCGCGCTCACGACGTTCTCGATAGCCAACGACGTCGCGAAGTACTTCGCGATCTTGCCGGCGATGTTCGTTCTGGTCTTTCCTCAGCTCTCCGTGCTCAACGTCATGAGGCTGTCGAGCCCGCAGTCCGCGATCCTCTCGGCCGTCATCTTCAACGCGCTGATCATCATCGCCCTGATCCCGCTCGCGCTGCGGGGGGTGCGCTACCGACCGGCTGCGGCCTCGGTGATGCTGCGGCACAACCTGCTCGTCTACGGCCTCGGCGGACTGGTCGCACCGTTCATCGGGATCAAGCTCATCGACCTGTTCGTCTCCCTCCTCCCCGGGATCAGCTGACATGACCACCCCAGACCTCACGGCGCCGTCGTCGATCGCACCGTCCATCACTCCACGGAGCAGCACTGGGCGGTCCCTGGGCTCGACCATCGTCGTGTTCACCCGGCAGACCTGGGCCGGGCTACGCGTGCTGCTCGTGCTCACCGTGCTGCTCGGGATCCTCTACCCGCTGGCCGTGACGGGCATCGGGCAGGTGGTGTTCCCGTGGCAGGCCAACGGCTCGCTGCTCGCTGCCGACGGCAGTCACGTCAACTCCGTCGCAGGCGGCAGCCAGGGCGCAGCGATCGGCTCGGCCCTCGTCGGGCAGAGCTTCGCCGGGCCCACGTGGTTCCACCCACGGCCGTCCGCCGCGGGCAAGGGCTACGACACCCTCGCGTCGGCCGGCTCGAACCTCGGCCCGAACAACCCTGACCTGCTGACGACGGTCCAGGACCGTCGGGCTCAGGTCGCGGCCGAGGATGGCGTCGACCCGAGCGGCGTCCCCGCGGACGCCGTCACGGCCTCCGGGTCGGGCCTCGACCCGGAGATCTCACCGGCCTACGCACGTGAGCAGGTCGCCCGGATCGCGGCGGTGCGCGGACTCTCCGCCGACAAGGTCGCTGCCCTCGTCGAGTCGAGCGTCCAGGGCCGCACGCTCGGGATCCTCGGCGAGCCGCGGGTCAACGTGCTCGCTCTCAACCTCGCGCTGACCAAGATGACTGTATGAACAGCCCCGCGCACCGTGGAGACACCGAGCACGGTGTCACCGAGACGGCCGCGACCCGGGCCGGGAGACTGACCGTCTACTTCGGCGCTGCGCCCGGCGTCGGCAAGACGTACGCGATGCTCGATGAGGCCCACCGCCG
>JAYTSH010000147.1:0-5531 GCA_043745755.1 Cellulomonas sp.
GGCCGCCGTATCCACGGTCGCGACGAGCGGGTCGAGCTCGGCGAACCCCTTCATGAGGATGCCGGCGCTCTGCGTGACCGCCGCGAGGCCGGAGGCGACCGACTCCGACAACGTCTTCGGCCCTTGGCAGGCCCCGGCGATCATCACGCCCGCGACCACCGTCTCGACCGGGCGCAGCTTCGGGTGGATCTCGTTGTAGAACCCGTCGCCGCCGACCGGGAGCTTGAGAAGGCTTGTCAGGTCGGAGTTTTCGCGCGGCACCATGCCGGTGACCAGCACCACCAGGTCCGCCGGGATCGTGAGCTCCTCGTTCCCGGTCAACGCGTCGACGACGGTGACCGCCACGTGACCGTCGGCAGTCCGCGCGACGCTGGGAGGGGTGTCGTCCGGGAACCGCAGGTACACCGACCCGCGCTCACGCGACTCCGTGTACATCAGCTCGTACTTGCCGTAGGTCCGGATGTCGCGGTGCAGGTGGTACTGGTGGACCCCCGCATCGCGGGCCGCGACCTTGATCGACGCGTGCACCGTGGCCGAGCAGCAGAACTTCGAGCAGTACTCGTTTCCGCCCGCCGGCTGCCGGTTGCCCACGCAATAGACGTACGCGATCGTGCGGACCCGCTTGCCTTGGTAGGTGAGCGGACCGTCCGAGCTGTCGACGATCGCCATGAACTCGGGCAGGGTGAGCACGCCCTCCATGCCGTACCCGAACTCGCCGGCCTCGGGCTCGTAGCTGTCGAACCCGGTGGCGACCACGATGGTCCCGACGTCGGTCGTGACCACCTCCTCCTGCCCGTGGATGCGCACCTCGGTGACGTAGTTCCCGAAGCTCCCCGACTTCGACACGAGCTCGGCATCGGTGAGGACCGTGATCGACGGCCGCGCCGCGATCTCGGCGACGAGGAGGTCAATCTGTTCGCGGCCGCTGGTGTCGTGCGGGAACATCGCACCGAGCCCCCCGACCCAGCCGCCGAGCTCGGGCGCCCGCTCGACGAGCGTGACACCTATTCCGATGTCCGCGAGCCCGATCGCCGCACGCAGACCAGCGACTCCGCCGCCGACGACCATCGTCCGCGGAAGCGTTGTGACCACGAGCGGCTCGAGCGGGGTCGAGAGCTTGGTCTTGGCGACTGCGGCACGAACCAGCCCGATCGCCTTCTCGGTCGCACCCACGTGATCGTCGGTGTGAGCCCACGAGGCCTGCTCGCGGACGTTCACCTGGGTGTACTGGTACGGGTTGAGGTCCGCGCGCTTGGCGACACCCCGGAAGGTGATCTGGTGCAGCTTGGGCGAACAGGACGCCACGACCAGGCCGTCAAGGTGCTTCTCCTTGATGTCCCGGATCATCTCGTGCTGGGTGCCGTCGGCGCACGCGAACATCGTGGTCTCGGCGACCACGACCTCGGGGTCGTCCTTGAAGGCATCCTTGACCATCTCGACGTCGACGTAGTCGGAGATGTTCCCACCGCAGTGACAGATGTAGACGCCGAGGCGACGTTGCTCGCTCATGCCAGCACCGCCGCGGGGTCCGTCGCGCGGTCGTGGTTCGCGTGCTCGAGGTGAGCAGCGACCTGGGCGACTGCGGCCCCGGCGTGCAGGATCGAGTCGACGATGTCCTTGACCCCAGCTGCGGTGCCGGCGACGAACACGCCGGGGATGTCGGTCCGACCGGGTTGGAGGTCGTCGTCGGGTTCGGCGACGTAGAAGTACTCGTCGAGCCCGAGTCGCTCTCCGGTGAACAGCTTCTCCACCTCGCGGTTCGGCTGGATCCCCACGGCGAGGACGACGAGGTCGTACTCGGCCTCGACGATCGCGCCGCCGTTCTCGATGTCCTCGTACCGCAGGATGAGATCGCCGTTGTCCTTCTCGGTGATCTTGGCCACGCGTCCCTTGATATACACGGCGCCCATGTCCTTGGCCTGCTCGTAGAACTCGTTGTAGCGCTTGCCCGCCGCGCGGATGTCCATGTAGTGCATCGTCACGTCGGCCAACGGCAGCGCGCCCATGATGAGCTGGTTCTGCTTGACCGAGTACATGCAGCAGACCTTCGAGCACAGCGGGTTGCCCGACGTCTTGTCACGCGACCCCGTGCACGAGACGTACGCGATGCGTTCCGGCACCTTGCCGTCGCCTGGGCGGAGCACCGTGTTGAAAGGTCGGGTCGGTGCGAGCAACCGGTCCATCTGCATACCCGTGATCACGTTCGCGTAGGTGCCGTAGCCGTACTCCGGCTTGAGGTCGGCCGCGAAGAGCTTGTAGCCGGTCGACACCACGACGGCGCCGACGGTGATCTCCGAGGTCACCTCGCGCTTGTCGAACCGGATGGCGTCAGCCGGGCACGCCGAGACGCACTCCTGGCACTCCGAGCAGATGCCGCAGTCCAGGCAGCCGCCGGCTCCTGCCAGCGCCTCGGCCTCGGTCATCGGCGGCTCAAGCTCACCGAAGTCCTCCGGCGCGGGGGAGAGGACGGTGTCCGCGGTGATCGGCTCGTGCCGGGTGTGGGTCTTCTGACGAGCCAGCACCTCCGCCTTGTCCACCACCCCGAGCAGGTCGTCGAGCGCGGGGAAGCGACCGAGCTCGTGCCCCTGCACCCACCTGTCGATCATGTAGGCCGCGCGCCGACCGGCACCGATGGCCCGCGTGATGTCGGTGGCGCCACTCGTGACGTCACCCGCGGCGAACAGGTACGGGACCTCGGTCTGCAACGTCGTGGGGTCGACGGCGATCCTGCTGCCGCTCTCGACACCCGCAAGGCGCTCGAACGGTGTCGGGTCGGGAGCCATCCCGATCGCCGAGAACACGGCCTCGCACGGGATCACGAACTCACTGCCGGCGACCGGCTCCGGGCGGCGCCGTCCGGACGAGTCGGCCTGGCCGAGCTGCATACGCTGGCAGCGCAGTCCAGTGACGGCACCGGTGGGGCCGCTGACGACCGAGACCGGAGCGACGAGGAACTCGAACGTGACGCCCTCGCGATCGGCGTCGTCGACCTCCGCGGCGTGGGCCGGCATCTCCTCGCGGCCGCGACGGTAGGCGACGCGCACCTCGAGGGCACCGAGCCGGCGAGCCGTCCGCGCGGTGTCCATGGCGACATTGCCGCCACCGACGACGACGACGCGCTTGCCTGCCAGGTCGGGGGCGTCGCCGACCCGCACCTGTCGCAGGAAGTCCAGGCCGGCGAGCACGCCGTCGGCCTCCTCTCCTGGCACGCCGAGCGCGGTCGCCCGCGGTGTCCCCGTCGCGAGCAGGACCGCGTCGTACCCTTCAGCCCGCAGCGCCTCGAGGTCATGGACGGACGACGACGTCACGATCTCGACCCCGAGCGCGGTGACGTTGGCGATGTCCTGCTCGACGACCTCCTGCGGAAGCCGGTAGGCCGGCAGGGCATGACGCAGGAACCCGCCGGGCTGGTCCTCGGCCTCGTGGATCCGCACCTGGTAGCCGAGCCGCGCAAGCTGCCAGGCCGCGGTCAGGCCTGCCGGGCCGGAGCCGACGATCGCGACGCTCTTGCCGTTGGGCACCGGGCGTTCGATGCCCGGCCCGTCTATCTCGGCGTAGTGACGATCGGCGGCGAACCTCTTGAGGCGACGGATCGGGATCGTCGCCTCGAGGTCACCGCGCGTGCACTCGGACTCGCACGGTGCGTAGCACGCACGTCCCAGCGTGCCGACCAGCGGTGTCGCGTCCAGGACGAGCTGGAACGCCTCCTCGAACTTTCCGCTCCGGATGAGCGACACGTACCCGTGGGCCTTGATGCCGGCCGGGCAGTTGTCGATGCAGGGCGACGTCCCGGCGCGGGTGATCACGGCCTTCTTCGGCACAGCCTGCGGGAACGCGATGTAGGCGGCCCGGCGAGCGACAAGGTCGGAGTTGAACTCGTCGGGCACCGCGACCGTGCACGCGGTCTGACAATCGCTGCAGCCCGTGCATGCAGCCCAGTCGACAAAGGTCGACTTCTCCTTCACGGTCGCGCGGAACGCGCCGTCGATCGCGCGCTGGATCCCCGTGACCTCGCTGTACGTCTTGGTGGTGATGTTGGGGTGGTTGATGGTCGACGACATCTTCGGGCCGGAGATACAGCTCGCACAGTCAAGGGTCGGGAAGACCTTGCTCAGCAGGATCATCCGCCCGCCGACGCTCGCCTCCTTCTCGACCAGCAGGACCTTGTAGCCCATGTCGGCGAGCTTGATCGACGACTCCATCCCACCGATGCCACTGCCGATCACGAGGACGTCGTAGTCCATCGGTGACTCCCGTTCTGTGTTGTCCGTGGGCGGTGCGGCCCGCGAGGGGCGGGCGTCCTAGATGAAGAGGTTGACGTTCGCCTCATCCGCGTCGACCAGGTAGCTGGCGACGCCGGCGAACTCGAGACCGTCGATCAGCTCCTCGGCGCGCAGACCCATGATGTCCATCGACATGGTGCAGGCGACCATCTTGACGCCCTGTTCGCGGGCCGACGCGATGAGCTCCTCGAGAGACATCACGTGCTGCTGGCGCATCATCCGCTGCATGAGCTTGGGACCTGCGCCGGCGAAGTTCATGTGCGAGAGCGCGAGCCGTCCGGGGCCGCGAGGCATCATCGCCGCGAAGGCCTTCTGCAGCGGGCTCTTGCGGCTGGTCGCGATCTTCTCCGGGCGCCTGAGCGCATTGAGCCCCCAGAAGGTGAAGAACATCGTGACTTCGTCGTCCATCGCCGCCGCGCCGTTGGCGATGATGAACGCCGCCATCACCTTGTCGAAGTCCCCGCTGAACAGAATGATCGTCTTGCGTGTCGTGTCCACCGTGCCGGTTTCCTTCTCTCGTTGATCGTCGGTCAGGGTGCGTGCGTGACAGGGCCCATGTTCGTCAACATCTGCGAGAACTCCCGCATGTAGTTGACGAACGGCTCTGCGCACACCGAGCAGACGGCTGCCATCTTCAGTCGCTGGGGCTCCAGACCCTTGGCTCGCATCAGCTCGTGGGCCTGCGAGACGATCCGGGACGTGCGTTCCGCGCAGTCCGGGAGCAGGGCGCACTCCTCGCCGTCCGAGGCGATGAACACCCCGTCGAGCCCGCTCTCGAACGCGTGCAAGATCCATCCCGGCTTGAGCCCGCTGCTGCACGGAACGCTCATCGTCGAGACGGTCGCCGAGTAGTGCAGGTGCCGGCTGCCCGCGAGATCGATGCCGGGGTCGGAGATGTTGTTCGTCGAGAAGACGAGGATCCTCGGTGAGAACCCGGTGACGGTCGCGGTCGACACCATCAGGTCACTTCAGCTTGCGGAGATACAGGTGCAGGTAGCCGGCGTCGTCGAAGGAGCCGAGGAACTCGTGCCCCATCTTCTTCGACCAGGCCGGCAGGTCCTTCAGGGTCCCCGAGTCGGTCGCGAGCACTTCCATCACGCCGTCGACCGGGACGACGCCGATCGCCTTCTTGGCGGCAAGGATCGGCCCGGGGCACGACGTGCCTCGCGCGTCGACGACCTTGGCGATCGTGAGCGCCTTGAGCTCCTCGGTGGCGACGGTCATGGTGAAACCTCCTTGATAGGGCGC